>JBCBPG010000048.1:0-12603 GCA_039820865.1 Pseudomonadota bacterium | reverse complement strand
TGCCGGCAGCCGATGCGGTCGAGGGGGCCGCAACGGCGGCCGACGAGCCGTCCGAGGTATCGGCGCCCGGCACGGACGCCGCGGCGGCCATCGGGCCGAGAACGCAGACCGGGACGCGCGGGGGCGCGGCCGAGGCGCCGGTCGACCCGGCTCAGGGAGGATGAGGCCATGTTGAAACCGTTTCTCGTCATCGCGGGGCTCGCGCTCGTGGCGGGCTGCTCCACGGTGGACGACAAGCAGGACCCGCTGGCCGGCGACATCATCGACGAGATCCAGGTGGGTGAGCTGCTGCTGACCACCGGCGATCCGCGCACGGCGGTCAGCTACTACGAATCGGCGCTCTCGCGCGAGCCCGAGCGGGTCGACTTCCGCCGCAACCTGGCCCGCGCCTATGTCCGCGCGAGCCGCCTGCCCGAGGCCGCGCGCACCTACCAGGAGCTCGACGCGCTTGGCGCCGCGCGGGCCGAGGACCGGCTGGAATACGCGATGGTCGCCGTGCGGCTTGGCCGCTGGGACGATGCGAACGCGCTGGCCACGGGCCTGCCCACGACGATGGACACGCCGCGGCGCTATGTCCTCGAGGCCATGCTGGCCGACCGTGCGGCGGAGTGGGAGCGCGCGGATGCCGCCTATGCGACCGCCGAGCAGCTGTCGCCCAACCCGGCCGAGGTGCTGAACAACTGGGGCGTCAGCCTGATGTCGCGGGGCGAGCTGCAGCGTGCCTCGGGCACCTTCGAGCGGGCCGTGAGCTATGACAGCTCGCTGTTCAGCGCCAAGAACAACCTCGCGATCAGCCGTGGCCTGCGCGGCGAGTACCGGCTGCCGCTGGTGCCGATGACCAGCGAGGAGCGCGCCGTCATCACCTACAACCTGGGCCTGATCGCGCTGCGCAAGGGGCAGACGCGGCTCGCGCGCGGGCTCTTCGCCTCGGCGATCGATACCCATCCGCGCTACTACCAGTCCGCGGTCGACCAGCTCGCGCAGCTCGACGGCTCGGTGATCCAGTGAGCCATGGCTAGGCCGGCGCCGGCGGGAGACGACCGATGATCATGGAACCCACCGCGCTGGCGATCGCCATGGCCGGTCTCGTGCCGCTCCTCGTCTACGTGATGTGGAGCGACATGAAGACCATGCGCATCCCGAACATGGCCTCGCTGCTGATCTTCCTCGTGTTCATCCCGACGGGTCTCATGGGCCTGCCGATCGAGGTCTTCGGCTGGCGGCTCCTGCACACCGCGATCGCCTTCGCCATCGCCTTCGGGCTGTTCCAGATCGCCGGCGGGCGCGTGGGCGGCGGTGACCTCAAGCTGGTGATCGCGCTGACGCCCTATGTCCCGGGCGTCTATCTCGGCGTGATCCTGGTGACGTGGTCGGCGGTCACGCTGGTGTCGCTGGCGGCCTTCTACGGGCTTCGCCTGGCGCTGGCGGGGCGCGAGACGGGATATGTGGCGCTGGAACGGACGCCGCCGCCGGGCCACCGCTTCCCCTATTTCCCGGCCGGGGTCTCGATCGGGATCAGCTTCATCCTCTACTTCGCCCTGGCGCTCGGCGGCCGGATCTGAGGGCGGATCCGGGCGATCACGCCGCCCAGGCGGCCCAGCCCGGATCGGCGAGAAAACGCTCGGGATAGTCCGTGACAACCGCATCGAGGCCGGCCTCGCGAAGGGGCAGGGCCGCGACGGGGTCGTTCAGCGTGAAGGCACGGACGGGCAGGCCGGCCGCGCGCGCCTCGGCCAGGAAGGCCGCGTCGAGGTCGGCGCCGGCGGCATGCACGGCCTCGGCCCCCAGTCGCGCGACGGTCTCGCGCCAGTCCGCGGCAGGGCGATGCCAGAGGGGGGCGATCGGCAGCGCCGGGGCCGCGGCGCGCAGCGCGTCGAGCGCCGCGTGGTCGAAGCTGGAGGCGAGGACCCGGCCCGCCAGCGCCGCGCGCCCGGCCAGTGCGCCGGCGAGCGACGCGGCCAGCGGGCCGGGCGCCGCACCCTGGGGCTTGAGCTCGAGATTGGCCGAGAGGCCGAGCCGCTCCAGCGTGTCGAGCGCCTCGCCCAGCGTCGGGATCCGCTCGCCCGCGAAGGCGGCGTCGAACCAGCCGCCCGCGTCGATGTCCGCCAGGTCGCCCGCGCCGATCGCGCCGAGCGGCCCCGTCGCGTCGGTGCAGCGGTCGAGCGTCGCGTCATGCGCCAGAACCGCCGTCCCGTCGCCGAGGAGCGAGACGTCGACCTCGACCCAGGCCGCCCCCAGCGCCGCCGCACGCGCCAGCGCCGCCAGCGTGTTCTCGGGCGCCGTGCCCGAGGCACCGCGATGCGCCACGATCCGGGGCCGCGTCGACGGGCGCGGGGGCCTCTCGGTCCCGGTCGTGGTCCTGGCCATGGTCTCGATCCTCGCGGCACCGGCCCGGTTGCGCCCCGGGCATCCGCCGTGCTTTGCCATGGGGCCCGCCCGCGCGCCATCGGCCGGCCGCGGATCGCCACCGAGGGAGAGGCATGCTGAGGCTCGTCGTCGTCCTGCCGCTGGTCTTTGCCCTGGCGTTCGGGATCCGGGCGCTGGCGCACCGGGCCGTGCCGCTGGTCGAGGCGCACCTGGCGCGCGAGGCCGGGGCGGTGCGCGACGCGCTGGGCGCCGACTGGGCGCGGATCGAGGTGGATGGCCTGCGCCTCAGCCTGGCGGGCGAGGCCCCGGATGCCGAGGCGCGGCGCCTGCTGGCGGTGACGCTGACGCGCAGCCTGCCGCTGGCCGAGGTCGAGGCGGGGGCGCTGCAGACGACGGTGACGCCGGTCTGGCGGGGACCGACGAGCGTCGGGCTCTTCCGCGACGAGAACGGGGTCACGCTGACGGGCAGTTTCGCGGGCCCGGGGGCGCGGGCGGATCTGCTGATCGCGATAGGCCGGGCATTGCCGGGGGTGGCGATCCGGGACCTCTCGGGGCTGGACGCGGGGGGCGAGCCGCCGGTCTGGGGGGCCGAGATCGCCGTCGCCATCGCCGCGCTGGAGGACGTGCAGTGGGCCCATGTACGCATCGACGGTGCGCAGGTGCGCGTCGAGGGACTGGCGCCCGATGCCGAGACCAGGGCGCGTGTCGAGGCGCGGCTGCGCGAGACCTCGGGCCCGGGGCTGACGCTGAAGACGGTGCTGCGCGTGCCGCGCCCGCCGGTGGTGCCCTTCCGCCTGACGGTCGAGCGGACGGCAGACGGGATCGCGATGCCCGACTGCGCGGCGCGCGACGAGGCCGAGGCGGCGCGGATCGCCGAGGCCCTTGCCGCGCTGGTCGAGGGTGCGAAGCGCTGCCGCGTGGGGCCGGGCGGCCCGCTGCTCGACTGGGGGGCGGCGGCGCTGGCCGGCATCGCGGCGGTCGCGGCGCTGCCGGCCGGGCGCTACAGCCAGACGGGCACGCTGGCGAGCCTGGAGGCCGGTGCGCCCACCGATCGCCGGGCCTTCGAGCGTGCGCTTGGCGGCCTGGCGGCGACGCTGCCGTCGGGCATGCGGCTGGACGCGCGCCTCGTGGACACGGGCGACGTGGCGGCGGCCCCGGCCTGGCTGACGATCGGGCGCGATGCGATCGGGGTTCAACTGGCGGGCCGGGCGCCGGCGGGCGCAGCGCTGGAGGCGCTCGACGACCTGGCCCGCGCGCGCCTCGGCTCGGCCCGGGTCGAGGCGGCGGCGCTGGCCCCGCTCGACGGACCCGTGGCCGATCCCGCGACCGCGCGGCTTGCACCCGACGCTCTGGCGGTGCTGGAGGCGATGCTGGCGCGTCCGCTGGAGGGCGAGGCGCGCCTGGCGCCGGGGCGCGTCTCGATCCGTGCGGCGCTGGGCTCGGGCGCCGAGGCGGCGGCGATGGCGCGCGAGGTGGCGGCGGCGCTGGCGCCCGGCACGGTGCTGGCGACGCGGCTGACGGTCGATCTGCCGGCGGCGGTGGCGGCGGTGGCGCTGCCCGACGCGGCCTGCGCGGCGGCGCTCAACCGCGCGGTCGAGACAACGCCCATCGGCTTCGACCCCGGGAGCGCCAATGTCGACGCGGGCGGGCAGCGGGTACTGGACCGGCTGGCGGCGCTGATGCTGCGCTGCCAGGGCGCGCGGATCGAGATCGGCGGGCATACCGACAACCAGGGGCGCGCGACCATGAACCGCCGGCTCAGCCGCGACCGTGCCGAGGCGGTGCGCGCGGGGCTGGCGGCGCGCGGCGTGGGGCCGGCCGCCACGGTGCTGAGCGCGCGGGGCTATGGCGAGGATCAGCCGGTCGCGCCCAACGACACGGCGGCGGGCCGGGCGGCCAACCGGCGCATCGCCTTCCGCGTGATCGAGGCGGGTGAGGACGAGGGGGAGGCGGTGCAGTGATCGGGACGCTCTTCGAGACGGGGGCCGCGCGGCTGGAGATCCTGATCGCGCTGGCGCTGGCGCTCGCGGTCATGGCGGGCTGGCTCCTGCACGCGCTCTGGTCGGTGCTGGGCCCGGTGCGCGCGCTCCGCCGGGAGGTGGCGGCGCAGGCGGGCGAGGCCGCCGCCTGGCGTGCCGAGGCCGAGCGGCTGGCGCACCGCCTCGAGGCACAGACAGCGGCCCCACGCGACCCGGAGGACGCGCCGGACGAGAGATCTGGGGATGACGACATGCCCGGGCATGACAAGCCGGGCGGTGTTGGCTAAGACCCCCCTCGGCGCGACGGTCGATCCCGGCCCCACCTCCGCGCCGATCAGCGAGGGAGAGAGCGCATGGCCGAGCACCAGGACGAGACGCCGCAGAGGACGCTCGCGGAGCACGAGGGAACCTTCGAGGGTTTCATCAAGGCCGCGGTGATCGTCGCGGTGGTCAGCATTGCGATCCTGATCTTCCTCGCCTTCGTCGGAACCTGATTTATCTGCTCCCGCGACGCGGCGATCCCCGGCAGCCTCGCCGGGACTGACCCGGCGTACCGCCTGCCCGCCGGCGTTCTGCCGGTCCGTTGCCGAGAGGAGTGATCGGCCCCACCAGCGCCCCTGCAAGCCGGCCCTTCGGGCTGTCTGCCGGGCGCGCGCCGCGCTTGAGGGCATGCCCCCACCGGGAGCGGGCCCGTCACGACGGCGTCCCGAGGAACCCAGGAACGAAGGACAACGCCATGAAAATCGGCGCACCCAGGGAGACGGAGCCCGGAGAGGCCCGCGTCGCGCTCACCCCCGAAAGCGCGGGGCGGTTGCAAAAGCTCGGCTACGAGTGCCTCGTCGAGAGCGGCGCGGGTCAGGCCGCGGCCTTCTCGGACGACGCCTACCGCAAGGCGGGCGTGACGGTGGTCGACAGCGCCGCCGAGCTCTGGGCCCAGGCCGACGTCATCTCGAAGGTGCGCGCGCCGACGGCCGACGAGATCGCCGCCGCACCCGAGGGCAAGATCCTCATCAGCCATATCTGGCCCGCCCAGAACGAAGAACTGCTGAAGAGCCTGAACGACAAGAAGCTGACCGTGCTGGCCATGGACATGGTCCCGCGCATCAGCCGCGCGCAGAAGATGGACGCGCTCTCGTCGATGGCCAACATCGCCGGCTATCGCGCGGTGATCGAGGCGGGCAACAACTTCGGCCGCTTCTTCACCGGCCAGGTCACGGCGGCGGGCAAGGTGCCGCCGGCCAAGGTGCTGGTCGTGGGCGCGGGCGTCGCGGGGCTGGCCGCCATCGGCACCTCGGTCTCGCTCGGCGCGATCACGCTGGCCTTCGACGTGCGGCCGGAGGTGGCCGAGCAGATCGAGAGCATGGGCGCCGAGTTCGTGTTCCTCGAGTTCGAGGAGGAGGCCAAGGACGGTGCCGAGACCGGCGGCTATGCCGCGCCCTCGAGCCCCGAGTTCCGCGAGAAGCAACTCGCGAAGTTCCGCGAACTGGCCCCCGAGATCGACATCGTCATCACCACGGCGCTGATCCCCGGCCGCCCGGCCCCGGTGCTGTGGACCAGGGACATGGTCGAGGCGATGAAGCAGGGCAGCGTCATCATCGACCTCGCGGCCGAGCGTGGCGGCAACTGCGAGCTGACCGAGAAGGACGAGCGCATCGTCACCGACAACGGCGTGGTGATCATCGGCTACACCGACTTCGCCAGCCGGATGGCGACGCAGGCCTCGACGCTGTACTCGACCAACGTCCGGCACATGATGGACGACCTGACGCCTGAGAAGGACGGCACGCCCGTCGTCAACATGGAGGACGACGTGATCCGCGGCGCCACCGTGTGCCACGAGGGCGCGATCACGTTCCCGCCGCCACCGCCCAAGATCAAGGCGATCGCCACGCAGGCCAAGAAGAAGGAGCCCGAGGAGACGGCCGAGCAGAAGGCCGCCCGCGAGGCCGAGGAACTGCGCAAGGCGAACAACCTGACGACCTACATGCTGGGTGGTGGTGGCGCGCTGCTGCTGCTGATCGGCTCGGTCGCGCCGGCCAGCTTCATGCAGCACTTCATCGTCTTCGTGCTGGCCTGCATCGTCGGCTATCACGTGATCTGGAACGTGGCGCATTCGCTGCACACGCCGCTGATGGCGATCACCAACGCCATCTCGTCGATCATCATCGTGGGCGCGCTCCTGCAGATCGGCTCCGGCTCGACGCTGGTGACGGTCCTGGCGGCGCTGTCGGTCCTGATGGCGTCGGTCAACATCTTCGGCGGCTTCCTGGTCACGCGCCGGATGCTCGCAATGTTCCAGAAGAGCTGAGGGGGGAGAGCAATGAGCATCGGTCTCGTGACGGCCGCCTATGTGGTGGCGGCCATCCTGTTCATCCTCGCCCTCGGCGGGCTCTCCAACCAGGAGAAGGCCAAGCGGGCGATCTGGTACGGCATCATCGGCATGGGGCTGGCGGTCGTCGCCACCATCGGTGCGCCGGGGGTCGGCAACCTCAGCCTGATCGTGCTGATGGTGATCGTCGGCGGCGTCGTCGGCGCCTATGTCGCGCGCAAGGTCGAGATGACCCAGATGCCGGAGCTGGTGGCGGGCTTTCACAGCCTGGTCGGCCTGGCGGCGGTCTTCATCGGCTTCAACGCCGATTTCGAGATGCAGAACGCGCTGGAGGCCAGGGAGGCGGGCACCGTCGACCAGCTTGCCGGCTTTGCCGCGACCATCGCCAAGAAGACCGCGACCGAGATCTCGATCCTCAAGGTCGAGCTCTTCCTCGGCATCCTGATCGGCGCCATCACCTTCACCGGCTCGATCGTGGCCTATGGCAAGCTGGCGGGTAAGATCTCGTCCAATGCGCTGACGCTGCCGTTCCGCCACCAGATCAACCTCGGCGCCTTCATCCTCTGCTTCGTGCTGGGGCTGATGTACCTGGGCGGTGCGGGCGTCTGGACGATGGTGCTGGTCGCCATCATCTCGGGCGCGATCGGCTGGCACCTGATCATGGCGATCGGCGGCGCGGACATGCCGGTGGTCGTCTCGATGCTCAACTCGTATTCGGGCTGGGCGGCGGCGGCGATCGGCTTCACGCTGGGCAACGACCTGCTGATCGTGGTGGGTGCGCTGGTCGGCGCCTCGGGCGCGATCCTCAGCTACATCATGTGCCGCGGCATGAACCGCAGCTTCGTGTCGGTCATCCTCGGCGGCTGGGGCGGCGAGGCGTCGAGCCAGCAGGAGGTCGAGGGCGAGATGATCGCCATCGACGCCGACGGCGTGGCCTCGGCGCTGAACGACGCCGACAGCGTGGTGATCGTGCCGGGCTATGGCATGGCGGTCGCGCAGGCGCAGGCGGCGGTGTCCGAGCTGACGCGCAAGCTGCGGGCCAAGGGCAAGGAGGTGCGCTTCGCCATCCACCCCGTCGCCGGTCGCCTGCCGGGCCACATGAACGTGCTCCTGGCCGAGGCGAAGGTGCCCTACGACATCGTGCTCGAGATGGAGGAGATCAACGACGATTTCCCCCGGACCGACGTGTCGATCATCATCGGCGCGAACGACATCGTGAACCCGGCCGCGCAGGACGACCCGGGCTCGCCGATCGCCGGCATGCCGGTGCTCGAGGTCTGGAAGTCCCGCCAGGTCTTCATCCTCAAGCGTGGCAAGGGGCGCGGCTACTCCGGCATCGAGAACCCGCTCTTCTTCAAGGAGAACAGCCGGATGTACTACGGCGACGCCAAGGGCTCGATCGAGGCCCTGCTGCCCCAGATCGCCTGAGCCTCTCCCCCGGCGTTCTTGTTTCGCTAAGGCGTCGGGGGCATATTGAGGGCGCGGTAAGTCGTGGTGCAGCGTCATCACTTCGTGGGCCCGGGAGCTGCTACTCCCGGGCCCTGCTCTTCCCGGGCTAGCCCGCAAAGAGCCTCGCGGCGGCGATCAGCAGCCCGAGCGCCGCAATGACCACCATCGCTAGGCGGTAAATCTCTTGGTTCAGCGTTATCACCTCCTTCCGCGCCGATGGGTCGGCGCCCGGCGAGCCTGCGCGGTCATGGTAAACGGGCGGTGAGCGTCCTCCGGCAGGCGGTGCGGATCGTCACCCGGCTTGCGGGGCTGGCGGCCTTCGCCTGGGTCGTGCTGGTCGGCGCCGTGCTGATCGGGCGTGAGGGCCTGATCTACCCGCTCTCGCAGGGCTTCGACGTCACGCAGGTCTCGGGCCTGCCGCGCGGGCGTCTTGCGACGCTGGCGGCGGCGGACGGCACGCCGGTGCATGCCTGGGTGGCGCCGCCGGTCGAGGGGCGGCCTGTCATCCTGCACTTCACCGGCAATGCCGGCTTCACGCCGGGCGCCGCGATCCGGATGGCACCCTTCGTGATCCGGGGCTACGGGCTTGCGATCCTCAACTAACGCGGCGCCGGGGGGGCGCCGGGCGCCCCGGGCGAGGCAGCCATCACCGCCGATGCGCTTGCGCTATACGACGCGCTCGAAGGGCTCATGGGTCCGATGGCCGTGCCCCCGGTCATCCACGGCACCTCGCTCGGTGCGGCGGTGGCGGTGCGCGTCGCGGCGGCGCGCCCCGCCTCGGCCGTCGTGCTGGCGCTGCCCTTTGCCGAGGTCTGCACCGTGGCCGAGCATCACTACCCATGGCTGCCGGCCTGCCTGCTCGCCTGGGACGACCGCTGGGAGAGCGTGCGCCACGCCCCCGCGATCCGGGCGCCGGTGCTGGTGACGGCAGCCGGGCGCGACCGCGTCATCCCGCGGGGCGAGGCCCGGCGGCTCTTCGACACCCTCAACGCCGAGAAGCGCTTCGTCTTCATGCCCGATGCCGGCCATGACGGCGGGCGCGCCGGGACCGAGGCCGCGCTGGACTGGGTCGCCCGCCACGCCGGCTGAGCGGTGAGGCATGCGTCTCGCCGGGCGCGCCCACGTCGCCCCCGGTCCACGTCGCCCCTGGGGTATGGCCGTGCAACGGGCCGGATCGCCGGAAGGAACCGGCGCGGCGCGTTAGCCGCACGTTGAGCGATTCGGCCCAAAACTGACGCGGGTGGGTGCGGCCGCTACCCGGGCCATGCCTGATCCCGCGGGTTCCGGGAGCGGTTTCAGGCGATTCGCACGGCGCCCGCCGGGTCAAGCCGGTGGACGGTGCCGGTCTCGATCGCGATGGCCGAAAGCCGCCCGCCCTTGCCCGCGCCGGTGTCGATGCCGATCCGGCAGGGCGTCACCTCGATCGCCTGGGTGGGCGTGTGGCCATGCACGATCACATGCCCATGCGGGCCACGATGGTCGAGGAAGTCGTCGCGGATCCAGATCAGGTCGTCCTCGCGCTGCGCGTCGAGCGGCAGGCCCGGGCGGATGCCGGCATGGACGAAGGCGAAGTCGTCGAAGACGGCCGAGGGCCGCAGGCCCCGCAGGAAGGCATGATGCGCCGGCGGCAGCGCGGCGGCGAGCCGGTCGCGGAAGGCCCTGGTGCCCTCCTCGCTCAGCTCGGCATCCATCAGCAGCGGGTCGACGCCCCAGGACAGACAGGCCGCCACGCCCCCGTTCGTCAGCCATATCGCCAGCACGTCGCGCGCGGCGGTGGCGATGAAGCGGCGCAGGAAGTCGTCGTGGTTGCCGAGCAGGCAGATGCGTTCGGCCGTGCCAGGTGCGGTGAGCATCAGGTCGAAGACACCCGCGCTGTCGGCACCACGGTCGATGAAGTCGCCGACCCAGATCTCGGCATGGGCGCCAACCGGGCGGGCGGCGAGGTCGGCGCGGATGCGCCCGAGGATCTCGGCCGCCGCATCGCGTTCGCCATGAACGTCGCCGACGGCATAGAGGCGCATCCCCTGGGGGGCGCGGGCGCTGTCGAGCGTGACCGTCGGACGCTGCATCGTCTCGCTCCCGGTCGTGTGTCGAAAGTATGAAACCCCCGGCGCGGGTCGCGCGCCGGGGGTCGGATCCCTCGGATTGGGGACCGGTCGCCTGGCCTGCCGCCCGGCATCCGTCGGTCAAGAAGTCAGAGAAGGCCTTCGCGCTGCGCCTTCTTCCGCGCCAGCTTGCGCGCGCGGCGGATCGCTTCCGCCTTCTCCCGCGCCCGCTTCTCCGACGGCTTCTCGTAATGCTGCCGGAGCTTCATCTCGCGGAACACGCCTTCGCGCTGCATCTTCTTCTTGAGCGCACGGAGCGCCTGATCGACATTGTTGTCGCGAACCAGTACCTGCACCTAGGTCACCACCTTTCTGCCGCTGCATGCCAAAAGAGACGCGCGGTATAACCCCGCCGGCGGCGGCTGTCCATCGCGCCCGGCGCCATATATGGGCTTGAGAGCAGCGATCAGGGGATGATGGCCATGAACCAGGACAGCAGTGGCGAGACGGGCGGGCCCGCCGATCCGGTCGGCGATCCGATCGCCGGGGCGCGGCGGCGGCTGGTCGAGGCGGCCGTGCCGCATGTCGTCTTCGACGGCTGGTCGGCCGAGACGCTGGAGCGCGCCTGCGAGGACACCGGCATCGACCGCCAGACCGCGGCGATGGCCTTCCCGCGCGGCGGCGTCGACATGGCGCTGGCCTTCCACCGGCTGATGGATGCGCGGCTCGCGGCGGAACTGGCGGCCACCGATCTCGGCGCGATGCGCATCCGCGAGCGGGTCACCCACTGCGTGCGCCGCCGGCTGGAGCTGATCGACGGCGAGCGCGATGCCGTGCGCCGGGGCGCGACGCTGCTGGCGCTGCCGATCTATGCACGCGACAGCGCGGCAGCGATCTGGGGGACGGCCGACATGATCTGGACCGCCTGCGGCGACAGCTCGGACGACTACAACTGGTATACCAAGCGCGCGATCCTGTCCTCGGTCTACTCCTCGACGCTGCTCTACTGGCTGGGCGACACCTCGGAGGGAGCCGAGGCCACCTGGGCCTTCCTCGACCGCCGGATCGAGAACGTGATGCAGATCGAGAAGGCCAAGGCGGCGGTTCGCAAGAACCCGCTCGGCCGGATGGCGATGGCACCGCTCGACGGCGTGCTCTCGATGATCCGCCCGCCCCATGCCCGCGGCCGGTCGAGGGGCATGCCCGGGGGGGCGGCGCAGCCGGGCGAGGGCTGAGGCACCCGGTCACCGCGGAAACGCCCGCCCCACGCCCCGCCCGCCCACCCGCGTGGGGCGGGCGTTCCCGCTCCCGTGCGCCGGTGCGGCATGGGGCCTTCCTTCTTCGGGGCAGCGGGTGGGCGATGCGAAGCCCCGCGAGGGGCTGAGCGGGGGCGCCCGCTGACCCTTCAGGCCGTGCGGGGCGTGACGCGGGTGACGTGGCCCATCTTGCGGCCCTGTCGCGTCTCGGCCTTGCCGTAGAGATGCAGCGCGGTGCCGGGTTCGGCGGCGAGGCCCGCCCAGGCCTCGACCTCCGCGCCGATCAGGTTGTCCATCACCGCGTCCGCATGGCGCTGGCCATCGCCGAGGGGCCAGCCGGCAACTGCCCGGATCGCCTGGGAGAACTGGTCGCTCACGCAGGCCTCGATGGTCCAGTGGCCGGTATTGTGGACGCGGGGCGCGATCTCGTTGACGGCGAGGCTGCCGCCGGGCTCCGCGAAAAACTCGACCCCCATGACGCCCGCGTAGTCGAGCGCGGTGGCGATGCGGCCCGCGGCCAGCACGGCGTCCTGGACCACGCGCGCGGGCAGGCCGGCGGGTACGGTGGTGCGGCGCAGGATGCCGCCGGCATGCTCGTTCCGGCCGGGGTCGAAGGCCGCGACCTGGCCGTCGATGGCGCGGGCGACGATGACCGAGAGCTCGGCGGTGAAGGGGACATGGGCCTCGAGGATCGCGGGCTGGGCGCCGATCGCCTCCCAGGCGGGCGCGGCCTCCGCGGGATCGGCGATGCGTGCCTGGCCCTTGCCGTCATAGCCGAGCCGGCGGGTCTTGAGGATTGAGGGCGTGCCGCAGGTGGCGAGCGCGGCCTCCAGGTCGTGGACGCCGTCGACGCGGGCCCAGCGGGCGACGCGCAGGCCGAGGCCCTCGATGAAGGCCTTCTCCTCAGCGCGGTCCTGGGCGATGGCGAGCGCACGGGCGCCGGGGCGGACGGGCACGCGGGCGGCCAGCGCCTCGACCGCGGCGACGGGCACGTTCTCCCATTCGAGCGTCACGGCATCGACGGCCCCGGCAAAGGCGTCCAGCGCTGCGGCGTCGTCCCAGGCGGCGCGGGTATGGGCGCGGGCGACCTCGGCGGCGGGGGGCGCGTCGGCGGGATCGTAGATATGGGCGTGCAGGCCGAGGCGCGCGGCGGCGATGGCGAGCATCCGGCCGAGCTG
>JBCBPG010000047.1:0-12604 GCA_039820865.1 Pseudomonadota bacterium | reverse complement strand
GCGTATCCCCGTGGGCGCACCCCCTCCCGCGTCAGGATGAGACCGATTCGCTCAACATTACGTCAAGACCGGCACCCGCCGTTGCCCGACCCGGGGCAGCGGCGTTCGCCGGATCTTCATGCCTGGATGCGAAAACTGTCGCGGGCGGGTGCGGGAGCAGGCGCCGAAACCGGCAACCCGCCCCGCTACCGGCGACAGACGGCGCAGCGGGGCCGGCTCAGTCCCTCGCCGCGTCCCCGGCGAACCGGCGGCGCAGGTAGAGCAGCGCCAGCCCGCCTGCCAGCAGCGCCGCCGGGGCCGGCAGCGGCACCGGCGTATGCGGCGAGAAGGCGATCGCCTCGATGCCGCCCGAGATCCCGCGCAGCTGGATCGTGAAGCTCCGCAGGCCCAGCGTCAGGTTCCCCGTCGGATCGAAGCTGAAGAAGCGCAGCGAGTTGTCGCCCCGGCAGACGCCGTCGTTGTCGCAGACATTCGACGTCGCCGTGCCCGTCGAGACCAGCACCTCGTTCACCAGCGACGATTCCGCGTTGATGTCCACCAGCGCCCGGTTGGGGTCGTCGTAGCGGAAGATGAAGTGGACGTTGTCGATCCCCGTCTCGTCGAGGTCGACCAGCCGCACCTCGCCGATATCGACGCCCCGGTCCCAGCGGTCCTCGTCGAAATGGAAGGTGAAGGCGGCGGTCGTCGAATCGTCGTCCGGCCGCTCGAAGCCGAACGGGTCGAACTCCCCGGTCCCGCCCGTCAGGAAGCCCTGGCTATCGCTGTCGCCACCGCCGTTGTCCTGGTTCGCCGGCTCCTGCGCGATCAGGATCCGCCCCAGGTCGGGCGTGCCAAAGGGGTCGCCCGTCACCAGGTCCGGATCGTCGTTGTTGTCCACCGTGTTCGGCCGCGGCGAACTGGTCAGCGAGCGGTCCTGCGTGTCGTAGAGCACCGCCGGCAGCGTGATGCCCTGCGCGCGCTGCAGCGAGATGTTGACCCCGAACTCGTCGAAGAAGAGACCGCGGTCGCTCTCGAAGCTCGTCCGCGCCCCGGTATCGCCCAGCGGATTCCCCGTCGCGGCGTCCGAGACGGTCTCGCCATGCACCGTCGACCGCTCGTTCACGGTGCCGCCATAGGCCGTATCGAAGTCCAGGTTGAGCGTCGCCGCCCCGGCGCTCCCCGTCGAAAGCCCGGCCGCCAAGGCCACCATCGTCAGTATACGCGACATCCAGACCACTCCCTGTCCCCCGCGTAGGGAGATGAGCGGCGATGGTGTCGTGACCGTGTCAATATATCGGAATCTTGCACCGCATCGGAGCGCTTCTGCGTCGCAAACGAGGCAACGGGATGCGTCTCACCCGCCGCGTGCGGTGCACACATCGCCCACACCCGATGCGAGAGCGACACGACCGGCCCCGCCCTCGCGCGACGATTGCACGCGCTGGCGCCCCGCTCTATGTCTCCGCCACCCCGGGCCGGAGGCGGGCAGGATGAACTGGATCACCGACTACGTGCCGCCGAAGATCAAGTCGTTCTTCCAGCGCCGCGAGATGCCGGAGAACCTCTGGCTCAAATGCGACAACTGCGGCCAGATGCTCTTCCACCGCGACGTCGCCGCCGCCCAGAATGTCTGCACCGCCTGCGGCCACCACATGGGCATCGCCCCGGCCGAGCGCTTCGACGCCCTGTTCGACCACGGCGCCTGGAGCACGGTCGACGTGCCCGAGCCCATCGCCGATCCCCTCCAGTTCCGTGACGAGAAGCGCTATGGCGACCGGCTGCGCGATGCCCGGCGCAAGACCGGCGCGCAAGACGCGATGCTGGTGGCCAGGGGCGCGCTCTTCGGCCTCGACGTCGTCGCCGCGGCGCAGGACTTCCGCTTCATGGGCGGCTCGATGGGCATGGCGGTCGGCAACGCGCTGATCGCCGCCGCCGAGGCGGCCGTGGGCCTGCGCGCCCCCCTCGTCGTCTTCGCGGCCGCGGGCGGCGCGCGCATGCAGGAGGGCATCCTCAGCCTGATGCAGATGCCCCGCACCACGCTCGCCGTGCAGATGCTGCGCGACGCGGGCCTGCCCTACATCGTCGTGCTGACCAACCCGACGACGGGCGGCGTCACCGCCTCCTACGCGATGCTGGGCGACATCCAGATCGCCGAGCCGGGCGCGCTCATCTGCTTCGCCGGCCCGCGCGTCATCGAGGACACGATCGGCGAGAAACTGCCCGAGGGCTTCCAGCGCGCCGAGTACCTGCTCGACCATGGCATGATCGACATGGTCGTGCCCCGCGCCAAGCAGCGCGACGAGCTCGGCGGCCTGCTCCGCCTGCTGCTCGCGCTGCCGAGCCCCGTGCGCGGCACCCTGGCGCGGACCGAGGCCGCGGCCCCCGCCCAGACCGGCGACTGACCGGCGCATGACCGACGCGCCCCCTGCCAGCCCGCGGATGGCGGCCGTGCCGGCCCCGCCGCCGGCAGGCGACGCCCGTGCCTCGGACCTGATCCTGCAGCGGCTGATGACGCTGCACCCGAAGATCATCGACCTCACGCTCGACCGCGTCTGGCGCCTGCTCGACCGGCTCGGCAATCCCCAGCGCGCGCTGCCGCCCGTCGTCCACGTCGCCGGCACCAACGGCAAGGGCTCGACGGTCGCGATGCTGCGCGCGGGGCTCGAGGGCGCGGGCGCGCGTGCCCACGCCTATACCTCGCCCCATCTCGTGCGCTTCCACGAACGCATCCGCCTGGCCGGCCGGCTGATCGACGAGGACGCGCTGGCCGCGCTGCTGGAGGAGTGCGAGGCCGCCAACGGCGCCGAGGCGATCACCTATTTCGAGATCACCACCGTCGCGGCCCTCCTGGCCTTCGCGCGGGAGCCGGCCGACTGGACGCTGCTGGAGGTGGGTCTCGGCGGCCGGCTCGACGCGACCAACGTCATCGTGCCCCGCCTCGCCGTCATCACGCCGGTCTCGATGGACCACCAGCAGTATCTCGGCGACACGCTCGCGAAGATCGCCGGTGAGAAGGCGGGGGTCCTGAAGCCCGGCGTGCCCGCCGTCATCGCGCCCCAGGCGCCCGAGGCCATGGCCGTCATCGAGACCCGCGCCGCCGCGATCGGCGCCCCCCTCACCGTCGCCGGCCGGGACTGGACGGTCGCCCTCGACGGCGAGACGCTGGTCTACGAGAGCCCCGCCGGCACCCGGCGCCTGCCCCGCCCCGCGCTGCCCGGCGCCCACCAGGTCGAGAACGCCGGCACCGCGCTCGCCGCGCTCGAGGCCCTCGGCGCGGGCGATGCCGCCGCCGCGATGGCGGGCGCCGAATGGCCCGCCCGCCTGCAGCGCCTCGACCGCGGCCCGGTGGCGCGCGCCTGCGGCGCCGGCATCACCGCCTGGCTCGACGGCGGCCACAACCCCGCCGCGGGCGAGGCCCTCGCCGCGCATTTCGCCGGTCGTGCGGGTCGGCTGCACCTCGTGCTCGGCATGCTCGACACCAAGGACGCGACCCGCTTCGCCGCGCCGCTCGCGCGCCTCGCCGCCAGCGCCACCACGCTGACCATCCCGGGCGCCGAGGCCAGCCTGACCGCCGAGGCCCTGGCCGCCCGCCTCGCCGAGGCGGGCCTGCCGGCAACCCCCGCCGCCACCCTCGACACCGCCCTGGCCGAGGCCGCCCGCCACGCCCGCCCCGGCGACGACCTCCTGGTCTGCGGCTCCCTCTACCTCGCCGGCGCCGTTCTCGCCCGGGACTGACCCCGACGCCCGGCCCTCAGGCTGCGTGAAACGCACCATCGACGCCTCGCCCGGGGCGCCCTGCCCACCCGCGTCAGGTTAAACGCGAATCACCGAACGAATTGAGAACAGCCGATCGGGGAGACGGGTCTCCGGCGTTGCCGGGCCGGCGGCTGCGGCGCCTGCCGGTCCTGCACCGGGCAGGCCCGCTGCCGGACGCCAGACGACGTTCCAGGGGGCGTTCCGGTGCCAGAAAGCGCTGAAAACGTCCCATCGACGATGCCGGATTGATCGTCGTCATGCCGGAAACGGCCCGTAAGCCGCTGATCGCATGGCATGAACTCTTCCGGCTCACGCAGCGCCAATCAGCGCCGGAAAGCCGGACCCACGGCCCGAGGATGCGCCGCGGTCTTTCCGCCTCCGCCCACGGGTGGCCGGGCCGGAAAGCGGCCACGAAAACAGGGCACGAAAAAGGGGGCCGCCGGCGCGGCCCCCTGAACGCTGTCGCGATCCGGTCGGGGATCAGATCTCGTCTTCGATCCAGGCCTGCAGGGCCGACTGCGGGGCCGCGCCGATCTTCTTGGACACGAGCTCGCCGCCCTTGAACATCAACAGGGTAGGGATGCCGCGGATGCCGAACTTGCTCGGCGTCATCGGGTTCTCGTCGATGTTGAGCTTGGCGATCTGGATCTTGCCGTCGAACTCCTCGCTCAGCTTCTCGAGCGCGGGGCCGATCTGCTTGCAGGGCCCACACCACTCGGCCCAGAAGTCGACCACGACGGGAAGGTCGGCTTCCAGCACGCTCGTCTCGAAATCGGCGTCCGTCACGCTGATGGTTGCCATGGTCTCGCTCCTAACCGTTCCGGTTCCGATAGGGCCCGGGGCACGCGTGCCCGGCCGCTCGGGATGCCGCGCTACCTATGAGGCAGCGATCAGGACATCAAGGCAGGGCTCGGCGCCGGGTGCAAGAGCGCGTGACCATCCCATGGCGAGGGGCGGCGGTGCCTAGCGGGCGGCACCAGCGAGCGCCCGGGTCCAGGCGGCGCGGCAGTCGTCGGGGTCGAGCGCGAGCAGGCGCGGGCCGCCCGTGTAGAGGAGCGCGGGCGCGATCGGGCGACCGGGCAGGATCGCCGACAGCGCCGCCGCATAGGCGCCGAGCTGGGCGCGATAGGCAGGCGGGACGGCGCCGGGACCGGCCGGGACCGGCCGGTCGGTCTTGATGTCGGCCACCAGCACCCGGTCCGGCGCGATCACCAGCCGGTCGACACGGCCCACGAGGCGCGGGCCGCCGGGCGCCTCCGTCGCGAGCGGCATCGACAGGGCGGCCTCGCCGATGCTGCCGGGACCGAAGAACACCGCCGCCTCGGGCAGCGCCAGCGCGGCCGCGGCCTCGGCCATGGCACGGTCCAGCGCGGCGCCCTCAAGGCCCGGCGCGGCGCCGAGCGCCAGCTGGCGGGCGCGCTCGACGTCCTCCAGCACCGCCGGCCGCTCGAGCAGGGCATGAACCGCAAGGCCGTAGAGACGCGGATCGGCCCCGGCCCGGGCTTGGCCGGACGGCCCGGCGAGCGGACGCGACCCGGCGCCGGTGCCGTCACCCCCGTCGCCGGCCAGGTGCGGGCCGGGCACGTCGCCCGCCGATGCGCCCTGCCCGGCTGCCAGCCCGGCGGCGATGCCCGTCGGCGTCGGCCGCGGCGACCGGGCCTCGGCGGGCGCGCGGCCGAGCCAGGGCGGCGCATCGGGCAGTTGCGCCGGCGCTCGCGCCGGGGGGGCCCACGGCGCCGGGGGCGATACCGGATCGGGGCCGAGCCGGGTCAGCGTGGCGATCCCTTCGGGCGGCGGGGCGGTCCGCGCATCCGGGCTGCGGCCCATCGCGTCGGCCAGCATCGTGTACCAGACGGCGGCGCGACGCTCGGCGCGGCCCTCGTCCTCGCCCTCCTTGCCCGCAGCGGGCGGGCTGCCGGCGGCGCAGAGGATCAGCCGCCGCTCGGCCCGCGTCAGCGCGACGTAGAGGAGGCGCTTGTGCTCGGCCAGCTCGCGGGCCTCGGCCAGGCGGCGGGCCTCGGCGGTGCGGGCGTCGTCCTCGCCCGCGCGGCCGGCCAGCGTGACCAGCGCCGGGCGGTTGCCCCCGGCCTCCAGCGTCAGGAGCTGCGGCCGCCCGCGCCCCCCCGACCCCGGCAGGGCCAGCGTGTCGGGCAGGATGACGACCGGCGCCTCCAGCCCCTTGGCGCCGTGCACGGTCATGATCCGCACCGCCCCCGCCTCGGACCCGAACTCGCGCTTGACGCTGTCCTCGCCGCGGCCGAGCCAGGCGATGAAGCCTGCCAGCGTCGGCGCCTCGGCCGCCTCGTAGACCAGCGCCTGGGTCAGCAGCTCGTCGATCGCGTCCTCGCAGTCGGGGCCGAGACGGGCGACGAGGCGGGCGCGTCCGTCGTGACGCACCAGGATGCGCTCGATCATCTCGTAGGGGCGCAGGTAGTCGGCCTGTGCCATCAGGTCGGCGACCAGCGCGGCGGCGCGGGGGTGGCGCTCGGCCGCCGCCGCCAGCCTTGCGCTCAGCCGCTCGCCCTCGCGCCCCGCGGCCAGCGCCATCAGCGCGTCCTCGTCGACATCGCCGAGGGGCGAGCGGATCAGCGTCGCCAGCGCCAGGTCGTCGTCGGGCAGCGCGGCGACCGACAGGGCGGCGACGAGGTCCTGCACCGCCAGCTCGCGCGACAGGACCAGCCGGTCGGACCCCGTCACCGGCACGCCCCGCTGGCGGA
Organism: Pseudomonadota bacterium; assembly: GCA_039820865.1. Classification (GTDB taxonomy): domain Bacteria; phylum Pseudomonadota; class Alphaproteobacteria; order Rhodobacterales; family Rhodobacteraceae; genus Thermohalobaculum. The sequence continues at coordinate 6,152 of JBCBPG010000047.1, read as the reverse complement.
GCGCGCGCACCAGCGTGCCGGCCAGCGCATCCCGCCGGCGCACCAGCACCAGGATGTCGCCGGGGCGCGTCGGCGGGGGCGCGTCCTCGGCGGCTCGGGCCGGCAGCGCCTCCTCGCGGCAGATGCGTTCGATCTCGGCGGCGATGATGCGGGCAAGGCGCGGGCGGGGCGCGGCGGGTGGCGGGCGGTCGACGGGGGCGTGCCAGGGCGCCTCCTCGCCCGTCTCCTCGGGCTCCAGCACGCTCCAGAGGTCGATCAGCGCGCCGTCGCCCTCGCGGCTGGTCTGGTGGACGGGCGGCGCGCCGTCCAGCGTCAGGCCGCGCGCCGCATCGCCCGCAAAGACCCGGTCGACGAAGGCGAGGATGCCCGGCGCCGAGCGGAACGAGCGTGCCAGCGCCGGCTCGGCCAGGCCGCCTGCGCCCGCCGCGGGCGCCAGGCGGGTGCGCGTCGTCTCGCGCACCGCGCCGAAGACCTGCGGATCGGCGCCCTGGAACGAGTAGATCGACTGCTTCTCGTCGCCGACGACGAACAGCGTGCGCCCGCCCTCGCGCGCGCCGGCGCCAGCGGTGAACTCGGCCGCGATGGCCTCGATCACCCGCCACTGGGCGGGGGCGGTGTCCTGCGCCTCGTCGACCAGGATGTGGTCGATGCCACCGTCGAGGCGCCAGAGCACCCAGGCCGCCTGCTCGGACGTCGACAGGAGCGCCGCGGCGAGCCCGATAAGGTCGTCGAAATCCATGGCGCCCGCGGCCGCCTTGGCCTCGGCATACTCGGCCAGCCAGGCGGCGGCGAAGCGGTTGAGATCCTCGGCCCGCCGCCCCGCCTCGCCCTCGTCCAGCCGCGCGCGCGCCGCCCCGGTCGCGGCCTGCAGCGCGGCATAGTCGTCGGCCAGCGCCGGGTCGGCCGCGGCGAGGCCCTTGGTGACCACCCGGCTCCGCGGCTTGCGCGGCGTGCCGGCGGTATGGGTCGCGGCGAGCAGGCGCTGGAGCACCGTCTGCGGGTCGTCGTGCCAGGCCTCCGGCCCCATGCGCAGCGCCGCGTCCAGCGCCGCGGCGACCCCCTCGGCCGTCTTGCCACCCCGCGCCAGCCGGTCGCGCAGGCTCGGCAGGGCGGCGCGGTCGATCCCCGCCAGCGCCGCGCGGGCGACCTCGTCCGGGGCGGCCAGCACCGTCGCGTCGTAGTGGGGCGCAAGGCGGTCGGCGACCGCCGCGGGGCTGGCGGGCAGGGTGTCGCGGTGGCGCCTGATGTCGGCCGACAGCGCGTCCAGCGATGTCTCGGCCAGGCGCCGCGCCAGCCGGTCGAGCGCATCGTCGTCCCCGCCTGCCGCCGCCGCCCCCAGCCGCCCGCGCACCCGCGCCGCCAGCGCGGCCGCGTCCCGGTCGTCGGCCACGCGGAAGGCCGGATCCGCGCCCGCCTCCAGCGGAAAGCGGCGGATCAGGCTCTCGCAGAAGGCGTGGATGGTCTGGATCCGCAGCCCCCCGGGCGTCTCCAGCGCCAGCGCGAAGAGCTGGCGCGCCCGGTCCAGCGCCGCGGGCGAGGGCGCCGCGCCGCCGGTCAGCCCCCCGATCGTCGCGGCCAGCGCCTCGTCCGGCATCATCGACCAGCGGCCGAGCTCGGCGAACAGCCGCGTCTGCATCTCGGCCGCCGCCGCGCGCGTGTAGGTGAGACACAGGATCCGCGCCGGCGCACTGCCCGCCAGCAACAGCCGCGCGACACGGTGGATCAGCACGCGCGTCTTGCCGGACCCGGCATTGGCGCCCACCCAGGCCGAGACCGCGGGGTCGGCGGCGGCGCGCTGCTCGGGCGTTGGCACGCTCATTGCCCCTCCCACTCGCCCCGGCGGGCGAGGTGGTCGTAGTCGAGCGCCTCGGCCTCCTTCTCGACCATCAGCCGCGAGACATAGGGCGTGTCCGGGTCCTCGTAGCGGGCGAAGAGAGCGGCGAGGCGCGCGGCATGCTCGTCCAGCGCCTCGGCAAAGCCGGCCTCGACCGCCGTCTCCCTGCCCGAGGCGATGCCGAGATAGGCGCCCCCCGCCGCCGGCGCCGCCGCCAGCCCCTCGAAGCCCCCGGCCCGCGCGATCAGGGCGGCGACGTGGATCTGCTGGGCGAAGCGGCCGACCTGACCGCGCCCGGGCGGCTGGCCGCTCTTGTAGTCGTAGGCCAGCACCGCGCCCTCGGGCGTGAGGTCCAGCCGGTCGGCCCGCGCCGTCAGCACGATCTCGCGGCCCGGCACCGGCAGCGTCACCGCACCCCGCCGCTCCTGCGCCATCGGCCGGCCATGCGCCCGCAGCCGCGCCTCGAGCGTCAGCAGGTCCTTTGCCGCGCGCGCCAGCCGCCCGCGCCAGAGCCGTACGAGATCCGGCGGGTCGCGCCGCCCGGCCAGCACGGCGTCGAGGCTCTCCATCAACAGGGCCTCCGCCTCGGCCGGCTGCGGCAGGGCATGGGCCGTCGCCTCGGTGAAACGGCGCATCGTCTCGTGCAGCACCTCGCCGCGGTCGCGCGCATCGGGCGGCGCGTCCAGCGGCTCGAGCGGGGCCAGCCCCAGCACCCGCTCGGCATAGAGCGCGTAAGGATCGCGGATCAGCGTCTCGAGCCGCGTGACCGACAGGCGACGGGGCCGCAGATCGACGGCCGGACGCGGGGCGGGGCGCGGCGCGGGGGCCAGCGACGGGTCGGGCGCGCCCGGCGGCCGGTCGAGCGCGCCCACGAGATCGGTGTAGCGCGCCCCCCGCGCCCGCATCGCGGCGAGCGCGCCCGGATCGGTCCCCTCCAGCAGCGTGGCCAGCCGCGTCAGCCAGCGCGCGGCCACCTGCGGCGTCCCCTCGACCTGGGCCGAGCGGGTGAGGATCACCGCCTCGCGACAGGCACCCTGCAGGAAGTCATGCGCCGAAAGCCCCACCTCCCGCTCGGGCGGCGGCAGGCCGAGCCGCGCGCGCATCGGGCGCGAGAGCCAGGGACCCGGGTCGGCGGTCCCGGGCCAGCTCCCCTCGTTCAGCCCCGCGAGGATCGTGAGGTCCGCCATCTCGGTGCGCGCCTCGATGGTGCCGCGGATCGCGATGCGCGGATGCGGCCGCTCGGCCGCGGGGCGGACGCTGCGTTCGCGCATCACCGTGTCGATCAGCGCGGCATAGGCGGCCGGGCCCGGCGTGCCGCCCTCGCCCACCGCCGCCGCGGCCAGCTCGGCCAAAAGCCCCGCCACCGCGGCCCCGTCGCCGGCCGACCAGGGCCCGGGCGTCTCCGGATCGCCCCCCGCCAGCGCCTCGGCCGTGGCGCGATGCGCCGCGACCAGGCGGTCGAGCGGGCAGGTGCCCGCCCGCGCGGCCCGCAGCGCCTCGACCAGCGGGGCGAGATCCGCCTCCAGCTGCACGCGCCAGGCCTCGGCCTCCTCCCCGGTCGCCGGCAGCGCTTCGGGCCAGCCGGGCAGGGCCGCGCCCCCGACCGACAGCGCGAGGCCCCGACCACGCAGGACGCGGCGCTCGTAGCTGCGGGCGTGGCGGCGATGGGCGGCGCGCGCCCCGCCGGCCCGCGTCAGCGGATGGGCCATGAGCGCCGCCAGCGCCACCGCGTCGACCCCGCCGCCCGCCGCCGCCCGGGCCACGCGCAGCACCAGCGCCAGGAACACCGCCGGCGGCGCCAGCGCCAGCGGCCGGCCAAGGCTGTCGTCGGGCAGGATGGCAAAGCGATCGAGCTCGGCCGTCACCCGACGCGCCAGGACGGCGTCGCGGGTGACCACCATGACGCGGGTGTCGGGCGCCTCGATCGCCTCGCGAATGGCGATCGCGATCGCCGCGGCCTCGGCCCGGTGGCTCGGCGCCTCGATCAGCGTCATCGCGGCCGTGCCGGCCGGCGCATCCGCCGCGATCGACGCGCGCCGCGCGACCCAGGCGGGCGTGACGGGGGCAGGGCGCAGCGCCTCGGCCACCAGCCGCCGGCGCGCCTCGGCGGCGGGGTCGGCCGGCATCGCCACCCAGGGCCGCACCGCCGCGGGGGCCAGGTCGACGAGACCCAGGAACCGCCGGAACGGACCGGCATGGTGGTCGTCGCCCGCGCTCTGCCAGGCCACGCCCTCCAGCGCCGGGTCCAGCGCGGGGTCGAAGCCGGGCAGCACCACCGCCCCCTGCGGCAGGCCCGCCACCGCCGCCATCACCAGCGCCGTCACGGGGCGCGATCCGGTCGAGCCCGCGACGATCACCGGCCCCGCGGGCGGCCGGGCGCGCCAGGCCGCCACCAGCGCCAGCGCCGCCGCCCGCGCCGCCGCGGCCCGGTCCGGCGCCGGGGCGCCGGGCGCGCCCAGCTCGGCCCGCCGCGCCGGCCATGCCACGCGCGCGATCCGCAGGAAGGCGAGCGCCCGTGCCCAGTGCGCGGCCATCTCGTCCGGCACCGCGCCGTCCAGCGCGTCGAGGCCGACGCCCTCCTCGTCCATCAGGTCGATCAGCGCCGCGAGGCTGGCCGCCAGGCCCGGCGCCGCGCCGGAAGGCCCGCCGGTCTGCGCCAGGTAGGCCTCGGTCAGCCGGGTCAGCGCCAGTTGCCGGACCAGCGGCGCGACCACGCCAGTCGGGGGCGCGACCCCGGGGTCCAGCCCCGGCGGCGGCGCCAGCGCCAGCGCGTCGATCGGCGTGAGCCGCGGCAGGAAGCAGGCCGCGCCGCCGCGCCGCAGCGCCAGCGCATCCTCGATCGCCGTGCGCGCGCGGGCGGTGTTGACGATCACCTCGACGTCCAGCGCGGCCCCGGCCGGCTGCCCCGCCAGCCGCACCTCCAGCCCCGCGGCGAAACCGGCGGCGAAATCGGCACCGGGTGGCAGGGCGAAGACCCGCGGGCCCGGTTCGTCGGGCGCGAACAGCGTCGTCTCTGGCAGCGTCATCTGGGGCGACGGCGTGCGAGCACCCGCTCGGCCTCGACGATCCCGGCGGGCGTGCCGACATCGACCCAGTCGCCGTCCCAGACCACGGCGCCCAGCCGCCCCGCCGCCAGCGCACGGTCCCAGACGGGGTTGAGCGAGAAGGCGCGGCCCGCCTGCGCCTCGGGCACGTCTCGGAACGCCTCGGGCCGCATGACCTGTGCGCCGGTATAGACGTAGGGCGCGCTCCCCGCCTCGCCCCGGCGCCGGGGCCGGCCACCGTCGTCCAGGAAGAAGTCGCCCGGGCGGCTGTAGCCATGCGCCCGCTCGCGCGGGACCAGCAGCATGAGCGCGTCGAGCCCCGCGCCCTCCCGCGCCCAGGCGGCCAGCAGCGCCACCACCGGCTCCGGCCCCGCCCAGACGGCATCGCCGTTGAGCGTCACGAAGGGGCCCGATCCCAGCATGGGCAGCGCCTTGAGCACGCCGCCGCCGGTCTCGAGCAGCGCGGCGCGCTCGTCCGAGAGGGCGGTCTGCGGCGGGCGGGCCCGGGCGGCGAGGTGGATCTCCAGCATCAGCGCGTGGTGGTGGATGTTGACGACGGCGCGCGCGATGCCGGCCGCCGCCAGCCGGTCGAGCGCATGGTCGACCAGCGCCTCGCCCGCCACCTGCACCAGCGCCTTGGGCCGGCGGTCGGTCAGCGGGCGCATGCGCGTGCCCCGCCCCGCCGCCAGCACCATCGCGACCACCGGGCTGCGCGCGCTCACGCCAGCGTCCCCGCGGGCGCGCCACCGGTGCGCGCGATGGTGCCTGCGCCCGCGGATGCGGCCAGGCGGGCCAGCGCCCCCGGCGTCGGCGCGGGCACATGGGCGCGCACGAAGCGGCGAAGGCCGGCAAGCGACGGTGCCTCGAGATCGCGCTCCAGGTGGCGCCAGACGCGCGGGATCAGGTCGAGATAGCGCGGCTTGCCGTCGCGCAGCGCCAGGCGGGCGAAGATGCCGACGATCTTGAGGTTTCGCTGCGCGCCGAGCGTGTCGTAGGCGCGGCGGAGCGCGGCGCGCCCCTCGCCGTCCAGCCCGCGCTGCAGGGCGAAGCGCTCGACCATGGCCTCGGCCAGGCCCGGGGCCAGGTCGCGGCGCGCATCCTCGAGCAGCGAGACCAGGTCATAGGCCCGGTGGCCGGCCAGCGCGTCCTGGTAGTCGAGCAGCCCGACCCGCGCGGCCCCCGCCCGCCCTGGCAGCCAGATCAGGTTCTCGGCATGATAGTCGCGGAGCACCAGCACCCGCGCCTCCGCCATCAGCGGCGCCAGCGCGGCGGCG
>JBCBPG010000046.1:0-12656 GCA_039820865.1 Pseudomonadota bacterium | reverse complement strand
CTGCCGGCGCGGCGTCGTCGGTGGCCGCCTCGACTGCCTCTGCCGGGGCTTCCTCGGCTGCGGGCGCCTCGGTGGCCGCAAACTCGTCCACCGGCGCCACGTCTCCTGGCACCTCGTCTTCGGGCACCACGTCTCCGGGCGCCGCGTCCGGGACGTCCTCGGCGGCCAGCTCGGTGTCGGCCGTCTGTGACCCTTCGGCGTCCCCCTCCTCGGCGGTCCCGGGGCTGCTCTCAGGGGCGGTTTCAGGGGCGGTCTCGGGCGCCGGCTCGGGGTCGGTTTCGCTCAGGTCGGCGAGAACCTCGTCCTCGGCTGCAACGGCCGGTGCATCGTCAACAACGACTTCCTCCGGGGCGGCCTCCTCGACCGGCATCTGGTCGGCGGGCGCCTCGGCGGGCGTTTCCGACACGTCCTCGGCAGCCTCGGTGTCCTCGGTCTCGACCTCGTCCTCGGCCTCGTCCTGGGGCGGGGCGACGGGGGGCTCGAAGGGGACTTCGTCCTGGCGGGGCGCGACGCTCAGGGCGCCGCCGCCGAGGCCGGGCGAGCCCAGGCCGCCGCCCAGGCCACCACCGGGCGTGCCGCCCGGCGCGGCGCCGACGCCGCCGCCGAAACCACCGCCCAGGCTGGCCGGTGCGGGCGCAGCGAAGCCGGGAGCCGCGCTCGAGATCTCGACCTCCTCGGTGGTGTCGAGCTCGGGCGCCACGCCGCTTTCGACCAGGATGAAGGCCGGGATGTCCCACTCGTCGGGCAGCGCGTCGGCCTCGCTGTCGTTCTCCACCTCCTCGGGCGGCGGACCCGACTCCGGGGCGGCGAACAGGTCCTCGGCGGCGTCGGGGCGTTCCTGGTCGACCTCGTCGAGCGAGGCGACTTCCTCGGGCTCGCCGCTGTCCTCGGGTTCCTCGTCCCAGACCTCGAGCAGCGCCGCCAGCTCGTCGTCCATCGCGCGGATCTCGGGTTCGGGCGCCTCGGCAACCTCGGGCTCGAGTTCGGGCGCGGCGGCGACCTCGTCGCTCCGCCAGCCGCCGAACAGCCAGATGCCCCCCACGTGCAGACCCGCCGCCACGGCGACGCACGCCGTGAAGCCAAGAACCTTACGCATCGCCCCCTCCTTCAGCGACCGGCGGTCACCAGTGCGCTGTCGCGGATTCCCGCATCCCCCAGCTGCCCCATCAGCCGGGCGATCAACACGGCAGGCACGCCGCGATCCGCCTGGATCATCAGCGTCTCGATCCTGCCATCGGCCGCCGCCGCCTCCAGCGCCGGCAGCACCGCGTCACCGCGCAGCGCTCCCCATGCCAGCGTGCCGTCGGCATCGACGACCAGAACCTTGTCGCCCGCGACCGCTTCGGCGCTGGCCGACGCAGGGGCGTCGTCGCTGCCGGTGGTCTCGGGGCTGAGCGTCGTGCTCATCAGGAAGAAGATCATCAACAGGAAGACGACGTTGATCATCGGCACGATGCCGCTGTCTGTGCGCCGGGTGCGGGGGGTGTACTGGATCTCCATGCCCTCACTCCTCGGTCAGCACGACCTGGTGGATGCCGCCGGCCTTGAGCGCATCGATCACGTCGACCACGCGCTGCAGGCTGGCGCCCTCGACCGGGCGCAGGATGATCACGGCGTCGGGCGTCGGCATCAGCGGGCGCACCGCCTCGGCCAGGCCCTCGATCGGCGTCACGAACCCGTTCACGCGCACCCGGTCGGGCAGCACACTGACCAGGCGCGGCGGACCGCTGGTGGTCGCGGGATCGGCGGGCGGCTTGTCGCCCCCGTCATCGGCCGCCGGCATGCCGAGGCGCAGCGCCCGCGCCTCGTCGCCATAGGTCGCGGCGAGCATGAAGAACACCAGCAGCAGGAACACCACGTCGACCATGGGCGTCAGCCCGACGCCGCCGCGCCTGGTGCGCGTGTTGGCGAGGTTCAGCACCGTGCCGGCCTTGGCCGGTGCGCCCGCGAATGCCGGCGCGCCCAGCATCACGCCGCCTTGGCGTTGATGGTGGCCGGGCGGTTGAACACCCGGCTGGCGAGATCCTCGAAGTCGAGGCGCATGCGGTCGACGACGCCGTCGAAGTAGCTGAGCGCGGCCGAGGCCGGGATCGCGACCGCCATGCCCGCGGCCGTGGTGAGCAGCGCGACCCAGATGCCGCCGGCCAGCGTCGACGGATCGGCCGCAGCACCCGAGGCCTGGAGCGCCTGGAAGGCCGAGATCATGCCGAGCACGGTGCCGAGCAGGCCCATCAGCGGCGCCAGCGTCGCGATCACGTCGAGCGTGCGCAGCATCGCCGAGGCACGGGCCAGCAGGTTCTTGGCGACGCGCGACGTCTCCTCGCGGGCGCGCCCCTCGTCATGCGGATGGTTGCGCGCGGCCTCGATCGCGGCCGAGACCAGCTTGGCCCGTACCGAGGGGCGCTCGTTCAGGAGCGTCTTGGCGCGCATCGGGTCGCCGGCCGCCCAGGCATCGACCGCCGCCTCCGAGGCGCCGCGATCCCAGGCCCGCATCGCCGTCAGCGAGACGAACTTGAAGAGGATGATGGCGACCGACAGTACCGAAACCGCCATGATGAGCCACAGGACCGGGCCGCCCTGCATCAGCAGTCCGAAGGGGCCCTCGAACACCCCGGCGCCACCGTCGCCGGCCGCGGCATCCGCCGTCGCGGCCGCTGCCTCGACACCCGCCGTCTGCGCCAGAAGCATCTGAATGCCCATGTTATCCACCCGTCTTAAACGGTTCCAGCAACCGTCCCACTTCACACCACCTCGTTGCTAGGGGATCAAAGTGGCTGGATCAGGGACAACCTTGACCAGAATTTGACGGTTGGCGATCTGCTAGCCTTGTTCGCGAGTGCAGTAAACCGCGTTATGGGCGCGTTTTTCGGCGGGCACCTCCGCCAGGCGGTCGCGGGCCGGCAGGCAGAAGCGCCTCCCGGCCCGGTTGAAGGCAACTGCTCAGGGGTAGCCGATCTCGTCCCAGAGCTGCTGCGCCTTGGGCTGGTTCTCGCCCAGCACCGAGAGGTTGCGGTCGTCCTGGCGGAACAGGCCCATCGCGGCCACGTTCGGGCCGAGTGCGACACCGGGCACGGCCGGGTACTCGTTGTTGCCGTCCGAGAAGTACTGCTGCGCCTGGTCGCTGGCGAGATACTCGAGGAACTTGATCGCGTTCTCGCGGTTCGGGGCGTTCGCCAGGACGGCACCGCCCGAGATGTTCACATGCGCGCCGCGGTCCGACTGGTTCGGAAACACCCAGCCGATGGTCTCCAGCCCCTCGCTCACGCCGTCGACCTCGCCGCCGATCGCGCGGGCGAAGTAGTAGGTGTTCGAGACCACGATGTCGCACTCGCCCGAGACCAGGCCGCGGAGCTGGTCGGTGTCGCCGCCCTGCGGCCGGCGCGCCAGGTTGTCGTAGAGACCCTGGCCCCAGTCGCGTGCGACATCCTCGCCATGCTCGTCGATGATCGAGGCCATGAGCGACAGCATGTAGATGTTCGAGGACGAACGCGCGCAGATCCGCCCCTCGAAGGCGTCGTCCGCCAGCGCCTCGTAGGTGGTCGGCGGCGTGTCGACCCGGTCCTTGGCATAGAAGAAGATGCGCGCGCGCTGGCTGAAGCCGAACCAGTGGCCCTCCGGGTGGCGCAGATGCGCGGGAATGCGCGCCTCCAGCACGTCGCTCTCGATCGGCGCGAGCAGGCCCGCCTGGTCGGCGCGCCAGATGCGCCCGGCATCGACCGTCAGCAGCACGTCGGCCGGGCTGTTCTCGCCCTCGGCCTCGAGGCGGGCGATCAGCGCGTCGGCCTTCCCCTCGATGCGGTTGATCTTGATGCCGGTCGCCTCGGTGAAGCCGGTGTAGAGGCGCTCGTCGGTGTCGTAATGGCGCGACGAGTAGAGGTTGAGCTCGCCCTCGGCCTGCGCCTGGCCGGCAGCGAGGAGGGCGAGGGTGGCGGTGGCGGCCATCAGGGAACCGAGGCGCTTGGTGGAGATCATGCTTCTCACTCCGCTTGATCACAGGAGGTCGGTGAATCCGACCGATGCACTCGGGAATAGCTCCCTATTCCCGAGCGTTCAAGTCGGAAAGCACTGGCGCCGGATGACGTCAGTTCGTCTCGGCGCTGCCATGTCCGCCATGCCCCCCATGGCCATGCCCCCCATGGCCATGACTCCCGTGGCCGTGGTCCGCGCCGGTGCTGTCGTCCGGCGCGCGGCGACGCACGGTGGTCTCGACGGTAACGGTGCCGGCGTTCTCGAAGCTCAGCATGAGGGGGAACGTGTCGCCCTCGCCGAGCTCGGTGACCGCATCGAAGAGCATCACGTGGTAGCCGCCGGGCTTGAGCACCGCCTCGCCGCCCGCCGGCAGGTCGATGGCCTCGACCTTCTCCATGCGCATCACCCCGTCGGTCGAGGACGAGAGGTGCAGTTCGGTCCGCCCGAAGGCCGGGGTGAAGACGCCGACCAGGCGGTCGGCCGTCCCCTGGCTCACCAGCCGGAAATAGGCGGCGGTGGGCCGGTTCGGGATGGTCGGCCGCGCCCAGGGGCCCTCGACCAGGGGCGCATCTTCGGCGGCATGCGCGTGGCCCTCGCCCACCGGGCCCGCAAGGGCGGCGGTTGCGGGCAGCCCGAGGGCGAGCAGGGTGGCGAGGGCAGCGGTGGCTGCAGTGATCGTCCGTGTCATGGCAAGGCTCCTGGCCCGAGAAGGAGACGCGGACCGCCGGCCGGTCCGGTCCGGTCGGTCTGCGAAAAGGGATGGGTCTGTCAGGATCGCGCGGCAGCGGGGCAGGCAGGCCCGGCATCGCGCAGGCCGGGTCAGCGCCCGGCGCGGATCGGGGGCGCACGCGCCCCGTGCCGGCCGGAACGGCGCCCCCGCCGGCGGCGCGCGGGGGTCGGGCGATGACAGCGCGTCGCGGGGTGCGGCCGGCGCAGGCCCGTCGGCAGCGCCAGAGGCAGATCGCCGGCCAGCTGGAAGTCGGGGCAGGGCGCCGACCCGGCGGGTACCTCCCCGTCCCCGCCTGAAGTGCCGCCCGCGATGGGCAGGAAGAGCCGCTGCGACCCGTCGCAGAGCACGAACCAGGTGCCGCCCGACACGGCATCCGTCGCGGTGGTCGGTGGCGCCCCGTCCAGCCGGAACACGAGGGCGAGGGCCAGTGCCCAGACCAGCAAGCGGCCCAGACGGGCGTCGACCCGATGGTTGCCCCTGACCCTGCGCCGCATCCCGCTGTTCCCCGGTCCCGTCCGTGCCGGAAGAGTCCATGGATCCGTGCGCCCGTGCAAGCGCCGCCAGCGCATCCTCGTCAGTCGCCCTCCGCCGGCGAGCGGCTGCGGGCCACGTCGCGGCGGAAGGCGCTCGGCGGGCGGCCGTACTGTTCGACGAAGGCGCGGGTCATCGCCGCGGTGTCGCGATAGCCGCAGCGCAGTGCGATCTCGGCCACCGGGTAGCCCGACTGCTGGGCATAGCGCCGTGCCGCGGCCAGCCGCAGCCGCTTGCGGACCGTGACCGGCGGCGCGCCCAGTTCGGCCCGGAACGCCCGGCCGAGCGCACGCTGCGTCGTGCCGACACGCTCGGCGATCACCTCGACAGGCAGCGGTGTCTCCAGCGTCGAGGCCATCAGCGCGACCGCCTGCGCCACGACCGCCGAGGCGGGCCTGCCATAGACCGGTGTCCCGGGCGGCTCGGTCGACTGGTGCATGAAGAAGGATGAGACTTCGAGGCGCAGCGCCTCGCCATGGGTCCGCCGGATCAGCTCCAGCACCAGGTCGAAGGCGGTCATGGCGCCGCCGCAGGTGATCCGGTGATCCGCGATCACGAAGCGCTCGGCCACCGCGTCGACATCGTCGAAGGCTTCGGCAAAGGCCGTCAGCTCGTCCCAGTGGATCGTCGCCTTCATGCCCCGCAGCAGCCCGGCATGCGCCATCAGCCAGGCGGCCGTGTCCATGCCCACGACGCAGTCGAACCGCCGGGCCGCCGCCTTGAGCGCGCGGGCGGTGGCGTGCGAGGCGATCGCGCGCACGTCGTAGCTGGTCAGCACGAACAGGAAGCGCCCGCCCGGATGGTCGCGCAGCCGCCCGTTCGGCAGCACGGGCAGGCCGCTCGACGACACCACCGCCTCGCCGTCCAGCGTGACGAAGCGCCAGCGGTAGAACTCGCGCATCAGCATCTCGTTCGCGCCGCGCATCGGCTCGACGGCATTGGCGAGGCAGTGGTTGGAGAAGCGCGGGAACAGCAGGACCGCGACGTCCTGCGTGCCCTCGGTCGCGATGCTCCAGTTCCGCATGATCGCTGTCTAATTCCGCATGATGCGGCCGATCAAGTCCGCTAGGGGTGGGGCCTGCCGGCGCGGGAGGATGGTCATGCAGTTCGGGCTCAGCGAAGAACAGGAGATGATCGTCTCCACGGTGCGGAGCTTCGTGGAGAACGAGATCTACCCGCATGAAGCCGCGGTCGAGCGCGAGGGCCACGTTCCGCTCGAGCTGGGCGAGGCGATCAGGGCCAAGTGCATCGCGCTCGGCTTCTATGCCTGCAACTTCCCCGAGGAGGTTGGGGGTGCGGGGCTCAGCCATCTCGACTTCACGCTGGTCGAGCGGGAGCTTGGCCGCGGCTCGATGGCGCTCACGCATTTTTTCGGGCGTCCGCAGAACATCCTGATGGCCTGCGAGGGTGACCAGCGCGAGCGCTACCTGCTGCCGGCCGTGCGCGGCGAGCGGATGGACGCGCTGGCGATGACCGAGCCGGATGCGGGATCGGACGTGCGGGGCATGAAATGCACGGCCGTGCGCGATGGCGGCGACTGGGTGGTGAACGGCTCCAAGCACTTCATCTCGGGCGGCGAGCATGCCGATTTCTTCATCGTCTTCGTCGCCACGGGCGTGGACGAGACGCCCAAGGGGCCCAAGAAGCGGATCACGACCTTCCTGGTCGACCGCGGCACGCCGGGCTTCGAGGTGCGCGAGGGATACCGCTCGGTCAGCCATCGCGGCTACAAGAACTACATCCTCGATTTCGACGGCTGCCGGCTGGCGGACGCCCAGGTGCTGGGCGCGGTCGATGGCGGGTTCGAGGTGATGAACGAGTGGCTCTATGCCACGCGCCTGACGGTGGCGGCCTTCAGCGTCGGGCGCGCACGGCGCTGCTTCGACATGGCGCTGGCCTACGCGGCCGAGCGCAGGCAGTTCGGCCAGCCCATCGGCAGGTTCCAGGGCGTCAGCTTCCAGATCGCCGACATGGTGACCGAGATCGACGCGGCCGACTGGCTGACGCTGGCCGCGGCCTGGCGGCTGGACCAGGGCCTGCCCGCCAACCGCGAGATCGCCAGCGCCAAGCTCTACGCCTCGGAGATGCTGGCGCGGGTGACCGACACGACGCTGCAGATCTTCGGCGGCATGGGGCTGATGGACGACTTCCCGATCGAGCGGTTCTGGCGCGACGCCCGGGTCGAGCGGATCTGGGACGGCACCTCCGAGATCCAGCGCCACATCATCAGCCGCGACCTGCTGCGCCCGCTGGGGGCGTGATGTCGGGCATCGAGCGGCTGCTCAGCCCCCGGTCGATCGCCGTGATCGGCGGCGGGTTCTGGGGCACGAACGTCGTCGAGCAGTGCCGCAAGATCGGCTTCGCAGGCCCGATCTGGCCGGTGCACCCGACGCGCCCGACGGTGGGCGGCCTGCCCGCCTATCGCACGATCGAGGACCTGCCGGCGGCGCCCGACGCCAGCTTCATCGGCATCAACCGCGACGCGACGATCGGGGCGGTGGCGGCGCTGGCCGGGCGGGGCGCGGGCGGCGCGGTCTGCTTCGCCTCCGGCTTTCGCGAGGCCGAGGCCGAGACCGGCGACGGCGCGGCCAGGCAGGCGGCGCTGCTGGAGGCGGCCGGGGACATGACGATCCTCGGGCCCAACTGCTACGGCTTCGTCAACTACCTCGACGGCGCGGCGCTCTGGCCCGACCAGCATGGCGGCGTGCGGGTCGCGCGGGGCGTGGCCATTGTCACCCAGTCCTCGAACATCGCGATCAACCTGACCATGCAGGCGCGCGGGCTGCCGCTGGCCTACATGGTCACGGTCGGCAACCAGGCGCAGACCGGGCTCTCGGCGGTCTCGCGGGCGCTGCTGGCCGATCCGCGGGTGACGGCATTGGGGCTCTATGTCGAGGGGATCGACGATCTCCGCGGCTTCGAGGCGATGGCGGCCGAGGCGCGCGCGCGCGGCAAGCCGGTCGTGGCGCTCAAGGTCGGCCGCTCGGCGCAGGCGCAGGCGGCGGCGATCTCGCATACCGCGTCGCTGGCGGGCAGCGATGCCGGGGCGCGGGCGCTGATGGCACGGCTGGGGGTCGGGCAGGCCAGTTCGCTGCCGGTACTGCTCGAGACGCTGAAGCTCCTCCACGTGGCGGGGCCGCTGGCGTCGAACCGCGTCGCCTCGCTGTCGAGCTCGGGCGGCGAGGCCAGCCTCACGGCCGACACGGCCCATGGGACGCCGATCGCCTTTCCGCCGCTCGACGCGCGCCAGGTCGAGGGGCTGCGGGCCGCGCTGGGCCCCCGGGTCGCGCTGGCCAACCCGCTGGATTATCACACCTATGTCTGGGGCGACGAGGACGCGACCGCGGCGGCCTATTCCGCGATGATGCAGGGCGACCTGGCGATCGGCTGCGTGATCCTCGACTTTCCGCGCGCCGATCGCTGCGACCCGGCCGCCTGGGAATACGTGATCCCCGCGGTCGCGCGGACCATGGCGGCGACGGGCAAGCCGATGGCGATCCTCGCCTCGCTGCCCGAGACGATGCCCGAGGCGATGGCCGGGCGCCTGATCGCGATGGGCATCGTGCCGCTGGTGGGGATCAGCGAGGCGGTCGAGGCGATGGCGATCGCCGCCGGGATCGGGGCGGCCGAGGCGCCGGGCGCGCCGCTGCTGCTGCCGCCGGCCGACGCGGGGGGCGGGGTGATGCTGAGCGAGGCGGCGGCCAAGGCGGCGCTGGCGGCGCATGGTCTGCGCGTGCCGCGGGCCGAGCGGGCCGACAGCGCCGCGTCGGCGGCCGGGGCGGCGGCGCGCATCGGCTTTCCGGTGGTCCTCAAGGGCGAGGGGATCGCCCACAAGACCGAGGCGGGCGCCGTGGCGCTCGGCCTCGGCGATGCCGGGGCGGTGGCGGCCGCCGCCGAGGCGATGCCGGTGAAGACCTTCCTGGTCGAGGAGATGGTCGCAGGCGCCGTGGCCGAGCTGCTGGTCGGCGTCGTCGCCGATCCGGCGCATGGCTACGTGCTGACGCTCGCCGCCGGCGGCACGCTGACCGAGCTCATCGAGGACAGCGCCTCTCTCCTGGTCCCCGCCACGCGCGACGCGGTGGCCGGGGCGCTCTCGACGCTGCGTGTCGCCCGGCTGCTGGCCGGCCATCGCGGCCGCCCGGCGGCGGATATCGACGCGATCCTCGACAGCGTGATGGCCGTCCAAGCCTACTGTGCCGCCGCCCTGCCCGGCGAGATCGAGATCAACCCGCTCATCTGTGGCCCCGGCGGGGCCGTCGCCGCGGATGCGCTGATCCGGACCGGAGACTGAGATGACCGAGACGCCCATCAGGACCGAGCGCCGCGGCGCCGTGCTAGAGGTGACGCTGGACCGGCCGAAGGCCAATGCCATCGACCTCGCCACCAGCCGGATCATGGGCGAGGTCTTCACGGGGTTCCGCGACGACCCTGACCTGCGGGTCGCGATCCTGACGGGCGCGGGCGAAAGGTTCTTCTGCCCGGGCTGGGATCTCAAGGCGGCGGCGGGGGGCGATGCGGTCGATGGCGATTACGGCGTCGGCGGTTTCGGCGGGCTGCAGGAGCTGCGCGGCCTCAACAAGCCGGTGATCGCGGCGGTCAACGGCATCGCCTGCGGCGGCGGGCTGGAGCTGGCGCTCTCGGCCGACATCATCCTGGCCGCCGATCACGCGACCTTCGCGCTGCCCGAGATCCGCTCGGGCACGGTCGCCGATGCCGCCTCGATCAAGCTGCCCAAGCGCATCCCCTACCATGTCGCGATGGAGATGCTGCTGACCGGCCGCTGGTTCGACACCGCCGAGGCGCAGCGCTGGGGGCTGGTCAACCACGTCTACCCGGCCGGGCGGCTGATGGAGGAGGCGCGCAGCCTCGCCGACACGCTCGCCGCCGGCCCGCCCCTGGTGCAGGCCGCGATCAAGGAGATCGTGCGCGAGGCCGAGGACATGAAGTTCCAGGACGCGCTGAACCGCATCACCCGGAGCCAGTTCGCGACGGTCGAGACCCTCTACCGCTCGGAGGACCAGAAGGAAGGCGCCCGCGCCTTCGCCGAAAAACGCGATCCGGTGTGGAAAGGCCGCTGAGCTAAGGCCAGGCGGTCAGCCCTCTCGTTCGACCGGTTCGGCCGACAGATGCGGCGCATCCCCCCAGCCTGACGCTCGGCGCCGCAAGGGCTGTCACGAAGGGGGGCAGGGCCCGGCACATCGCCCTGCACCAGGCTCTACCGTCGCGCGAGCCGCTGACGGGCAAGGCCCGACTGCTCACGACGCCGAACGTCAACGATGGGATGGTGCGGTCGAGAAGACTCGAACTTCCACGGGTTTTACCCCACAGCGACCTCAACGCTGCGCGTCTACCAATTCCGCCACGACCGCGACGGGTGCGGTGATTAGGGTATCCCGGGGTTGGCGCGCAACCCCCTGCAGCGCAGGAATTGGCGCTTTGCGCGGGACGGCGGTTGCGCGCGGCGCCATGGCGTCGCGGCCGGTCGCATGGCAGCCGGCCCGCCGGCCCAGCGGCTCCACGGGATGCGCCACGGCGCGTCCTTCGCGGATCAGCCGGGGAGGGGGGCGAGACGGGTACGGAAGGCCTCGGCCTGGGCCGGGTCCATCTGGTCGAGCTGGAGGCGCAGCGTGTAGGCGCCGTGGATCGCCGTCCCCTCGAGATACATCCAGTCGGCGATCCGCCCGGGCATCACGCGGAACGGGTCGCCGATGCTGAGCCCCGTCGCCACGCCGTCATTCGCGGCCTGGCAGTCGTAGCCGGCGCCGCTGGCGGCCGCGACACAGTTGTCCATCCACATCTGCTCGAACGCGCCGTCGGCGGTCTCGACCGCGACGTTGAGCGAGTAGCCCGCGGTGCCGGCCGGCGGGTTCACCATGAGATCGAGGATATCCGGCAGGGTGCGGCGCGCCGCCTGGATCGCCGCCGTCATCGACGGTTCGGCGCCGAGCAGGCGGGCGACCTCGGGGGCGGGCGGCTCGCCGAGCGCCTCGGCGGTGATGTCGTTGGGCGGCGCGGCCGGCGTCAGCCCGGGGGCATCGGGGGCGGTCGGTGCCAGCGCCAGCTGCGGACCGTCCGTCGCCGCGGGCACCGAGGCCGGCGCCGGGGGCGCGGCCTGGCCGACCGGGCCCGGGCTGTCAAAGGCCGTCGCACCGTCCGCGGGCGCACTGCCGAAGCCGCCGCCGGGCGCCTGGGGGGTCGAGACATCCGGCAGCGAGGTCGCGCTCGCGCGCTCGAAACCGTCGCTCTCGGCCGGCAGGCCGAGCGTGGTCTGCAACGCGGTGTCGGGCTGGAACTCGGGCACCTGGCGCAGACCGCCGTCCGGCGTCACGTTGGCGACGCTGGCGATGTCCTCATCGCTCGTACGGCCGACCTGGCTGAGCGAGATGCCGGCATAGACCATGCCGACAACCCCCACTGCCATCAGCGCATAGCCACCATAGGTCGACAGAGACACGGTACCCCTCCGCTCGCTCCACAATTCGGAACTACGCACCGAATCAGGCACATCAATGGCAAATCGCGCCTAAATGGTCATTCAAGCGGCACATGGCGTATCGGTTGTCCCGCGACAAGGTCCAGTGTCCCCTACCAAGATTCCATGAACGCCGCGCGGGCAACAGGTCGCGGTCGCCGATCGGCCGCGCACGCCGTCTCCGATCCATCGGAAAGGGGCGCGGGCGGGGGCCCCGCGCGTGCGATGGACGCTGCATGTTCTGGACGCGTCCCGCGCCTGCTGCTACACCACATTTATGGCCAACGATATCCCCACCGACGAGATGGAGGGGTCGGAGCCGCTCGACCGTGCCCTGTCCGAGCGGTACCTGACCTACGCGCTCTCGACCATCATGCACCGCGCGCTGCCCGATGCACGCGACGGGCTGAAGCCCGTGCACCGGCGCATCCTCTGGGCGATGCGGGCGCTGAGGCTGGAGCCGGGGCAGGGCTTCAAGAAGTCCGCCAGGATCGTCGGCGACGTCATCGGCAAGTACCATCCCCATGGCGACACGGCCGCCTACGACGCGCTGGTGCGCGTGGCGCAGGACTTCTCCGTGCGCTACCTGCTGGTGGACGGTCAGGGCAATTTCGGCAACATCGACGGCGACGGGGCCGCGGCCTACCGCTATACCGAGGCCCGGCTGACACCCCTCGCCGCGCTCCTGATGGAGGGCCTGGACGAGGAGGCGGTCGATTTCCGGCCGACCTTCAACAACGAGGATCTCGAGCCGGCGGTCCTGCCGGCGGCCTTCCCGAACCTGCTGGCCAACGGCGCGTCGGGCATCGCGGTGGGCATGGCGACCTCGATCCCGCCGCATAACCTGGGCGAGCTCTGCCGCGCGTCGCTGCACCTGATCGAGCATCCCGGCGCCTCGGTCGAGACGCTGATGCGCTTCCCGCCCGTCGGAAAATCCGGCCCCGGCAGGAAGCG
>JBCBPG010000045.1:0-12687 GCA_039820865.1 Pseudomonadota bacterium | reverse complement strand
GCCGCAGGGGGGCGCGAATCGGCGGCGGTCTCGCCCTGGCGCTGGCGGCGGCACTGGCGGGCGCGGCGCCGGCGGCCGAGCGCGCCCCCGATGACGGGCTGAGACCCTCCGGCCCCACGGCCGAGGCCCCTGCCCTCGCCCCCGTCGCGCCCCCGCGTGCCGCCAGGAAGATCGCCAAGCTGACCAGGGCGCGGCCGATCTGCGCGCTGATCGAGACCTCGGCCGAGCGCCACGGCCTGCCGCCCTCGTACTTCGCGCGGCTGATCTGGCGCGAGAGCCGGTTCGACGCCCGCGCGCTCAGCCCCAAGGGCGCACAGGGGATCGCGCAGTTCATGCCCGGCACGGCCAAGATGGTGGGCCTGGCCGATCCCTGGGACCCGAGGCAGGCGATCGCGGCCTCGGCCGCGCATCTGGCGGAGCTGCGCCGCGCCTTCGGCAAGTGGGGGCTGGCGGCGGCGGGCTACAACGCGGGCGCGGGGCGGGTGCAGCGCTGGCTCGCCGGCCGCTCGGGCCTGCCCTACGAGACGCGGGCCTATGTGCAGGCGGTCACCGGGCAGCCGGCCGAAGCCTTCCGAAAGCGCGCCACCGAGGTGGGCGAACGGCCCCTGGCACCCCGCACCGCCTTCATCGACGCCTGCAGCGCGCTGCCGGTGATGCGCACGCGCGCGGCCGGCGGCGGCGTGCGCCTGCCCTGGGGCGTGCAGATCGCGGGCAACCTCAACCGCAACCGCGCGGTCGCGCAGGCACGGCGGGTGCGCCAGCGCTGGAGCGGGATCCTGGCGCAGGGGCCGCAGCAGGTGATCGCCAAGCGGGGGCCGCGCGGGACGCGGCCGCTCTGGTCGGTGCAGGTCGGCACGAAGAGCCGGGCCGAGGCCGCGCGCATCTGCCGCCGGCTCAAGGCCGCCGGCGGCGCCTGCGTCGTGCGCCGCAACTGAGCGGCGCGCGGCTTGGGCAGGCGCCGCAACCGAGCGGCGCACGCGGCTTGGGCAGGCGCCGCAACCGAGCGGCGCGCGCGGCTTTCGCGATCAGAGGGTCGTCATCCGGGATGGCTTACGCCGGGACCGGTCTACTTCGGCGCAGCGTCGCCCAGCCGGTCGGGGATGTGCTCGACACCCTGGCTCATGCCCTGGAGCGAGCGCTTCACCATGTCGACGTCGTCGCCGACCATGCCGAAGGTCGTGATCCCCATCACGAGGACGACGACGCCCATCGCGACCCAGTCAACCGCCACGGCACCGCTCCTACACGCGGCGAACGATGGGCGGGAAGCAAACGTTTTGTTCATCACACACACCTCACACGCCGGCTTCCTACCTGCCCCACAACGCACATGGCCATCGGAAAGCGCGGCTACAATCATTACGGTACAAGTGCGACCATAAGTTGAAGGCCGCCGTCTCACCCCTGAACGCCCGGATCTCGATTCCGGCGGTCGAACCTGCCTTCCGAGGCCGCGGCCACCCGCCGCCCTGCCCTCGCCCGCCGCGTCGCCGCGTGCTAGGGGCCCCGAACAGACAGAATCGCCCGTCGCAGCAATCCGTCGCCGCGTCGTTTTTGCACTCGGGTCGCGGGCCGCGAGGCGCTATCTGGCAAGAGAGAAACGAAACGGGTCACTCTCCCGGAAAGGATTCGCGCATGAAGGTGCTCGTCCCCGTCAAACGCGTCATCGATTACAACGTTAAGGTGCGGGTGAAGGCCGACAACTCGGGCGTCGACCTCGCCAACGTGAAGATGTCGATGAACCCCTTCGACGAAATCGCCGTCGAGCAGGCGATCCGTCTCAGGGAGGCCGGCCAGGCGAGCGAGATCGTCGCCGTCTCGATCGGCGTCGCCAAGGCGCAGGAGACGCTGCGCACGGCGCTGGCCATGGGCGCCGACCGGGCGATCCTGGTGCAGGCCGCCGACAGCCCCGAGACCGATATCGAGCCGCTGGCCGTCGCCAAGATCCTCAAGGCGGTGATCGAGGCCGAGGGCCCGGGCCTGGTGCTGGCGGGCAAGCAGGCGATCGACAACGACCTCAACGCGACCGGCCAGATGCTGGCGGCGCTGCTGGGCTGGGCGCAGGCGACCTATGCCTCGGCGCTGGAGGTCGGCGAGGGCGAGGCGACGGTCACGCGCGAGGTCGATGGCGGGCTGCAGACGGTCAAGGTCACGCTGCCGGCGATCGTCTCGGTCGACCTGCGGCTCAACGAGCCGCGCTACGCCTCGCTGCCGAACATCATGAAGGCCAAGAAGAAGCCGCTCGAGACCAAGACACCGGCGGATTTCGGCGTCGACGTGACGCCGCGCCTGTCGGTGGTGAGTGTCACCGAGCCGCCGGCGCGCCAGGCCGGCGTCAAGGTGGGCTCGGTCGACGAGCTGATCGCGAAACTCAAGGACGAGGCGGGGGTTCTCTGATGTCGGTCCTTCTGATTGCCGAGGTTAACCAGGGCGTCCTGAACGCCGATGCCACCGCCAAGGCCCTGAGCGCGGTCGCGGCGCTCGGCGAGGTCACTGTCCTCTGCGCCTCGTCCGGCTGCTCGAACGGCGCGACCGGGGAGCTCGCCCAGATGGCGGGCGTGGCCAAGGTGCTCTGCGCCGACGCGCCCCTCTACGCCAACCAGCTGGCCGAGCCGCTCAGCGCGCTGATCGTCTCGCTGGCAGGCGGCTACAGCCACATCGCCGCACCCGCGACGGTCTCGGCCAAGAACGTTCTGCCCCGCGTCGCCGCGCTGCTGGACGTGATGGTGATCACCGACGTGCAGGAGGTGGTCGACGCCGAGACCTTCGTGCGCCCGATCTATGCCGGCAACGCGATCCAGACGGTCAGGTCGGCCGACGCGACCAAGGTCTTCTCGGTGCGCACCGCCTCCTACCAGGCGGCGGGTGAGCAGGCCGCGGCCCCGATCGAGACCATCGCCGCCGCCGGGGACCCCGCCCTCTCGACCTGGGTCGAGGACAAGACGGTCGAGACCGACCGCCCGCAGCTCGGCTCGGCCAAGGTCGTGATCTCGGGCGGGCGCGGCGTGGGTTCGGCCGAGAACTTCGCGCTGATCGAGAAGGTCGCCGACAAGCTGGGCGCCGCCACCGGCGCATCGCGCGCGGCGGTCGACTCCGGCTACGCCCCCAACGACTGGCAGGTCGGCCAGACCGGCAAGGTCGTGGCCCCGGATCTCTACATCGCCGTCGGCATCTCGGGCGCGATCCAGCACCTCGCGGGCATGAAGGACAGCAAGGTCATCGTCGCCATCAACAAGGACGAGGACGCGCCGATCTTCCAGGTCGCCGACTACGGCCTCGTGGGCGACCTCTTCGAGGTGATGCCCGAGCTCGAAGGCAAGCTCGACTGAGCCAGGGCGCCCGAGCTTCCTGCTCCGCCTGCGCAGACAGCACGGGCCGCGGCCGGATCCGGCTGCGGCCCGCCGCGCCTCTGCGACCGCTTGCAATGGGCGCCGGTTCGCCGATATCCTATGCTGCAGCGCACAATACGACCGGACCGGGTGACACGGGCCGGCAGGAGGACGGGATGAAGATCCAGCGGGTGGGCGTGATCGGCGCCGGGCAGATGGGCACCGGCATCGTGCAGGTCTTTGCCCAGCACGGCTTCGAGATCCTGCTGAACGACATCGACCCCGCCGCCATCGACGCGGCGATCGTGCGCGTGGGCGAGGGCTATGACCGGCTGATCTCGAAGGGGCGGCTGGACGAGGCGACGCGCGACGCGGCGATGGCCCGGATCAGGCACGTCGACGACCCGGCCGTGATCGCCGGCACCGACCTCGTGATCGAGGCCGCGACCGAGAACGAGGCGGTCAAGCTCAAGATCTTCGAGGGGCTGCGCGCGCATCTCGCCGCCCATACGATCCTCACCTCGAACACCTCGTCGATCTCGATCACCCGCCTCGCCTCGGCCACCGACCGGCCCGAGCGGTTCATGGGGTTCCACTTCATGAACCCCGTGCCGGTGATGCAGCTGGTCGAGCTGGTCCGCGGCATCGCCACCGACGACGAGACCTTCCAGACCGTGCGCGGCGTGGTCGAGCAGATCGGCAAGACCCCCGCCAATGCCGAGGACTTCCCCGCCTTCATCGTCAACCGCATCCTGCTGCCGATGATCAACGAGGCGATCTACACGCTCTACGAGGGTGTCGGCACGGTCGAGAGCATCGACACCGCGATGAAGCTCGGCACCAATCACCCGATGGGCCCGCTGGCGCTGGCCGACTTCATCGGCCTCGACACCTGCCTCGCCATCATGAACGTCCTGCATGACGGCCTGGCCGACACCAAGTACCGCCCCTGCCCGCTCCTCGTGAAATACGTCGAGGCCGGCTGGCTCGGCCGCAAGACCCGCCGCGGCTTCTACGACTACCGCGGCGAAGTCCCGGTCCCGACGCGCTGAGCGCCTAGAACGGGCCGTCATCCTCGCTGTCGGAATCCGAGGCGTAGTGCAGCGCGGCGGCCTCCTTGCCGCCCCGCTTGTTGCGCTGGAGCGGACGATAGGTGTCCGTGGTGAGCCCCTTCAGCAGCTTGCCCGTCCCGAACTTCGTCGGGAGGTCGCTCGCCGGGATCCGCCCGTTCTTCCATAGGATGTCGAAGATCATCGAGTGGCCACGCGAGGTCGAGCGCCAGTAATGCCCCGGCCGCTGGCAGAACACCATCTTGGGCAGCAGGTAGGTCTGCATCAGGCTGAGCGACTCGAAGCAGCCCCGGCATGGCCGGAACGTCCCCGCGAAGGTGACCAGGTCGTTGCTGCCCGCGGCCCCATAGGCCTGGCAGAGCGCTAGCATGATCTTCTGCTCTGCATGCATGCGCACCTTGCCCGAGGTGACGAGGCAGAGGCTGTGACCGCTCGTGCCGTCGATGAAGGCCTTGACCTGGGTGCCGATCTGCTGCGTCGCATCGAGCGACAGCGTGATCGCGGCGCTGTGCTGCTTGAAGGTGCCGATGCCGATATGGGTCCGCTTCTCGTCGAGGGCATCGCGCATCTTGAGCGCGTGACGCCGCCGGCGATACGCATCGCCCGCGGTCGAGCGCCGCGCAGCCTCGTGCGCCTTCTTCGCCATATGCCGGACTTGGGAGACCAGCGTCTTCGTGCCGGCCTGGAGCACCAGGGTATCGTAGACCTGCCGCATCGTCGCGTCGTTGTTCGCGGCGATGAAATAGCGCCCGTTCACATAGGCAATCTGGACCTCGATCTCGCTGCAGCTGTCGAGCGAGGAGTACCACTCCTTGAGTACGGTGGCGAAATGGGTGTTGAACTGCGTCTGACGCTCGGCGTGATACGACCGCTTGCCGCGCAGGCGGACGTTCTTGGAATAGAGGCCGGTATACTGCCCATGCTTGTTGACATAGTGGCGTGTGACCATCTCCGCGTTGAAGCGGGTCTGGGTGAAGCCGGACGACGGGATCTTCGGCTTCGGCATGGCGCCCTCCCGGGTGGCGTGACCCGCGACCGGCCGCCGATGCGCGGCCTCCGCCCTTGCCTACGGCGCCGGGGCGCGCCGGGTGCCAGGTCGGCGGCACGGTACACGGCATCGTGAGCGCCCGGCTCTACATCGATGCCGATGCCTGCCCCGTGCGGACGGAGGCGCAGGAGGTGGCGGCGCGCCACGGGATCGAGGTCTTTCTCGTGTCGAACGGGGGGATCCGGCCCTCGCCCGATCCGCGGGTGCATATCGTGGTGGTCGACGGGGCGGCGGATGCCGCGGACAAGTGGATCGCCGCCAGAACAGGCGCAGGCGATGTCTGCGTCACGGCCGATATCGTGCTGGCGGACGCGGTGCTGAAGACCGGCGCGCGGGTGGTGAAGCCCAACGGCGAGACGCTCACGACGGCCAGCATCGGCCAGGTGCTGGCGATGCGCGACCTGATGGCGGACCTGCGGGCCGCCAACCCGCTCGGCCAGGGCGGCGGCCAGAAGCCCTTCGCCAGGGCCGACCGCGCCCGCTTCCGCGAGACGCTCGACCGCCTGCTCCGCAGCCCCGAGCGTCCCTGAACGGGGGACAGGCGCGCGCCGAGGCACGCGCGCCGACGGGCGGGGCGGACGTCGACGCGGCCCGGTCCCTGCCCGCGTCACTCGCGATCTCCCGAGGGGACCACCGGGTGGCGAAGCGCCGGTCCCGCAGCGGTGCGTGCCACGCACCCTGCAGTCGGACGCCCGACCGCGCGGCGGGCGACCCCGCGGGACTCATCGCGGCGACCAGCCGCGATTCCGTCTCGCAGGGCGCGGGCGACGTGAACCGTTCTGCGCGGGGCGGCAACAAACTCTTCACAACGGCGTCGATGGCCCCGGCGGCGGGATCGCCTAACTGTCCTCTGACGGGACGGCATGGTGCCGGCCCCGGAGAAGAGCGGCGCCACCACGAGAGCGCCGAACGAGATGGAGAGACGCATGCGCCTCAACAGCATTCTCGCCGCCCTTGCGGTGGCCGCCCCCCTTGCCCTCGCCCTGCCCGCGACCGCCGCCGAGCAGGCGCTCGACAAGAGCCACACCACGATCTCCTTCGAGGTCAGCCATCTCGGCTTCTCGACGACCCATGGCGTGTTCCGCGAGATGGACGCCGACATCGAGTTCGACCCCGAGGCGGTCGAGGAGACCAGCGTCCGCTTCGTCGTGCAGGCGGCCAGCATCGACACCTTCTGGGCCAAGCGCGACGAGCACCTGCGCAACGCCGACTTCTTCAACGTCGAGGAGTACCCGACGATCGAGTTCGTCTCGACCGAGGTCACGCCGACCGGCAGCGACACCGCCACCGTCGAGGGCGACCTCACCATCCTGGGCGTCACCAAGCCGGTGAGCTTCGAGGCCACGCTGAACAAGCTCGGCCCCTCGCCCTTCAATCCCGACAAGCAGGTCGCGGGCTTCACCGTGACCGGCGAGATCGACCGGACCGAGTTCGGCATGACCTACGGCGCACCTGCCGTCGGTGCCGTGATCCCGATCCGCGTGGACCTCGAGATCAGCCCCGCGCCCGCCTCGTAAGGGCGCCCTCACCGGAAGGACGCATCCATGCTGCATTGCCTCAAGACTACGGCCCGGACCACGGTCAGGACGCTGGCGTTCGCCGCGCTCGTCGCGGTGCCGGCGCTCTCGACGGGCCCTGCCCCGGCGGCCTCGGGCAGTGCATCATGGTATGCCGACCGCGACGCCTCGCGCCTCGCCTTCGTCTACGAGCGCGGCGGCGAGGCGGCCGAGGGCAGCTTCTCGCGGTTCACCGCGCGGGGCGCCTTCGACCCCGAGCGGCCGCGCGAGGCGCGCCTCGAGCTCAGGATCCGGACCGAGAGCATCGATCTCGGCAGCCGGGTCGAGAGCGCCTTCGCCACCTCGGTCGAGTGGTTCGACAGCAAGGCGCACCCGGTGGCGGTCTACCGGCTGGAGACGCTCGAGCCGCTCGGTGGCGATCTCTACCGCGCCTTCGGCACGCTGACGATCAAGGGGCGCGAGCGGGCGCTGGTGACCGACATCGCGCTGGCGATGGAGGAGACGCCGGAGGGCAGGCGCGCCCGCGCCAGCGGCCGCCTCGAGATCGACCGCAGGCCCTTCGGCCTTGGCGTGGGCCCGATGGCGGCCTTCGTCACCCTCGGCGACACGGTCGAGGTCGCCTTCGACATCAGCGCCTTCCCCGAGCCCTGAGCGCGCGGGCCACGGAGGGCGCCGGAACCACGCCGGCGCCGTTCGCGGGCAGCGGGCGGCGCGCCGGGCGCGGGAGCAAGCGACGTACCCAAAGGGAGGCCAGCATGGCCGTGATGAACACCGAGAGCGGCTGGGGCATCGTCCAGCGCCTCCTGCACTGGGCCGCGGCGGGGGTGATCCTGTTCCAGCTCGCCATGGGCCTCTACATGACCAACCTGGTCACCGACATCTACGACCAGTTCGCCCATACCCAGACGCACAAGAGCTGGGGCTTCGTCGCCTTCGTCCTGGTGCTGCTCAGGATGGTGTGGCGCTGGGTCAACCCGCGCCCGGCCGCCCCCGCGATGCCGCGCTGGCAGCACGTGGCCTCCGAGGGGGCGCATATCGCGCTCTACGTGCTGATGGTGGTTCTGCCGCTCTCGGGCTGGCTGATGTCCTCGGCCTCGCCGCTGCAGGACAGCTACGGCATCAAGAACATGGTCTTCGGCCTGTTCGAGCTGCCCGACCCCTTCGTGCCGGGCACGACCGAGATGGAGAAGCTGCTCAAGGCCGTCCATTTCTACGCCGCGATGGGTCTGATCGCCCTGGTCGGCCTGCATGTCGCCGCGGCGCTCAAGCATCAGTTCGTCGATCGCGACGGCCTGCTGATGCGGATGGTGAGCGGGCGCGCCTGAGCCTGCAAGGCGCGACGCCGTCGCGCCCGACGCCCGGGTCGCCCGTCAGCCCCCGCGCGCGACCCGCGGATCGGCGGCCGAGGCGTCCTTGATCCCGCTTTCCGTCAACTGGGCAATGTGGCGGAGCATGGCGACGACTGCCGGGGCGTCCCATTCCGCATCGCCGGTCAGCCGCGCGATCTCGCGGCCCTGGCGGTCCAGGATCATCGTCACCGGCAGGCCGATCACCGCCGCCTCGCGCGGCAGCCTGTTCGGCTTGTCGATATAGATCTCCAGCGCCTCGATCCTCGGATGGGCCTCGTTACCGGTATCGGCGAAGAAGCGCTCGACCCGGCCCACCCCGGTGCGGTCGACCGAGACGGTGATGACCTGCACGTCGCTGCCGGCCATCGTGGCGGCCAGCCGGTCGAGCGAGGGCATCTCGTGGACGCAGGGCGGGCACCAGGTGGCCCAGATGTTCATCACCACCACGTCACCCGCGAAATCGGCGAGGGTGACGGGCTGGCCGTCGCCGGTCTCGAACCCGGTCTCGTAGCGGTCGCGCGCCTCGTCGTGGATGACGAGGTTGGGCAGCGCCTGGCCGGCCATCTCGACCAGCGCCTCCCGCTCGCCGGGCGCCAGGGTGTCGCCCGCGGCCGCGGTAAGGGGGATGGCGGCGGGTGCGATTGCGGCCAGGCTGGCAGCGCCGTATAGCAGGGCCGCGGCAAGGCGGGCGGATGGACTGGAGCGCATGGCCAATTCCTCGGATTCCGACGTCGGCGTTGCGACTGACCATAGCGCAAGCGGGGCGGATGAGAAGCGACCCGCATCCGCCGGGGGCACCGACGGGGCGGCGCAGGCGAACACGATGTGGGGAGGTCGCTTTGCCGCCGGCCCCGCCGCGGTGATGGAGGCGATCAACGCCTCGATCGGTTTCGACCAACGCCTCGCGGCCCAGGACATCGCCGGCAGCCGCGCCCATGCCGCCATGCTGGCCGCCCAGGGGATCATCGCCGCCGAGGACGCCGCCGCCATCGACCGCGGCCTGCTCGAGGTCGCCGCCGAGATCGAGGCCGGGACCTTCGCCTTCTCCACCGCGCTCGAGGACATCCACATGAACGTGGAGGCGCGGCTGCGCGAGATCGCCGGCCCCGCGGCCGGGCGGCTGCATACCGCGCGCTCGCGCAACGACCAGGTCGCGACCGATTTCCGCATGTGGGTGCGCGGGCAGTGCGACGAGGCCGACCGGGCGCTGACGGCGCTGATCGGCGCGCTGGTCGACCAGGCCGAGGCGGGCGCCGACATGGTGATGCCGGGCTTCACCCATCTCCAGTCGGCCCAGCCCGTCACCTGGGGCCACCACATGCTGGCCTATGCCGAGATGTTCGCCCGCGACCGCTCCCGCTTTCGCGATGCGCGCGCACGGATGAACGAGTGCCCGCTGGGGGCGGCGGCGCTGGCCGGCACGTCGTTTCCCATCGACCGCGCGGCGACGGCGCGGGCGCTCGGCTTCGAGCGCCCGGCGGCGAACAGCCTCGACGCGGTCGCCGACCGCGACTTCGCGATGGAGTATCTCGCGGCGGCGACGATCACGGCCACGCATCTCTCGCGCCTGGCCGAGGAGATCGTGATCTGGACCTCGGCGCAGTTCCGCTTCGTGCGGCTGAGCGACGCCTTCTCGACCGGCTCGTCGATCATGCCGCAGAAGCGCAACCCCGATGCGGCCGAGCTCTGCCGCGCCAAGGTGGGGCGCATCCTTGGCGCCTTCACGGCGCTGGCGGTGGTGATGAAGGGCCTGCCGATGACCTATTCCAAGGACATGCAGGAGGACAAGGAGCCGGTCTTCGACGCCGCCGACGCGCTGGCGCTGGCGCTGGCCGCGATGGCCGGCATGGTCGCCGACATCAGGCCGAACCGCGCCGCGCTGGCCTCGGCGGCCGGTGCCGGCTACGCCACCGCGACCGATCTCGCCGACTGGCTGGTCCGGGTGCTGGGGATGCCCTTCCGCGAAGCCCACCACGTGACCGGCCGCGTCGTGGCGGCGGCCGAGGCCGCGGGTGTCGCGCTCGAGGACATGCCCCTCGCCGCCCTCCAGGCCGTCGAGCCCCGCATCACCGAGGACGCGCTCGCCGTCCTCACCCCCGCCGCCTCCGCCGCCTCGCGCACCTCCTACGGCGGCACGGCGCCCACGCAGGTCCGCGCCCAGATCGTCCGCTGGCGCTCGGGAGAGCGGGCATGAACGGGCGCGCGGGCCGGGCGGGCCGGGCGGGCCGGGCGGGTTTCGCGGCGCTGCTCATCCTTGCCGCGGCGCTCGCCGGCTGCGGCATCAAGGGCGACCCGGTCCCGCCGAGCCAGGTGCAGGACAGCGAGGAAGACGGGCAGCGCCAGCCCTGACGCCACCAGAACGGAACCCCAGATGGACCACTTCCTGTACCGCGACGGCCGGCTCCACGCCGAGGACGTCGATCTAGCCGAGATCGCCGCCGCCGTCGGCACCCCGGTCTTCGTCTACTCCACCGCCACGCTGGAGCGGCACTTTCGCGTCTTCGACGTGGCGCTGGCCGGCACCGACCACTTCATCGCCTATGCGCTGAAGGCGAACTCCAACCTCGCCGTCATCGCCACGCTCGCCCGCCTCGGCGCCGGCGCCGATGTCGTCTCGGGGGGCGAGCTTGCCCGCGCGCTCGCCGCCGGCGTGGCGCCCGAGCGCATCGTCTTCTCCGGCGTCGGCAAGACCGAGGGCGAGATGCGCGCCGCCCTCGCCGCCGGCATCGCCCATTTCAACATCGAGAGCGAACCGGAACTCGAGCGCCTCTCGGCAGTGGCCAGCGCCATGGGCGCCACCGCCCGCATCGCCGTGCGCGTGAACCCCGATGTCGACCCGCAGACCCATGCCAAGATCTCGACCGGCAAGGCCGAGAACAAGTTCGGCGTGGCCATCGACCGCGCCCCCGCCCTCTACGCGCGCGCGGCGCTCCTGCCCGGGATCGAGGTGATCGGCGTCGATGTCCATATCGGCAGCCAGCTGACCGCGCTCGCGCCCTTCGAGGCCGCCTTCACCCGCGTCGCCGCCCTCACGCGCCAGCTCCGCGCCGAGGGGCATGCCATCCGCCGGCTCGACCTCGGCGGCGGGCTCGGGATCCCCTACGAGGCCTCGAACCGCGCGCCCCCGCTGCCCTTCGACTATGGCGCGCTGATCCGCCGCACCGTGGGCGATCTCGACTGCCAGGTAGTGATCGAGCCCGGGCGGATGATCGCCGGCAATGCCGGGATCCTGCTCAGCCGCGTCATCTACCGCAAGCAGGGCGCCGACCGGGATTTCCTGATCCTGGACGCCGCGATGAACGACCTGGTCCGCCCCGCGATGTACGACGCCCATCACGATATCGTGCCCGCGATCGAGCCCGATCCGCAGTCGAAAGTGGCCCCGATCGACGTCGTGGGCCCCGTCTGCGAGAGCGGCGACACCTTCGCCAGGGCCCGGATGCTGCCGCCGATCGCCGCCGGAGAGCTGGTCGCCTTCCGCTCGGCCGGCGCTTATGGCGCGGTCATGGCGTCCGAGTACAACACCCGCCCGCTGGCGCCCGAAGTGCTGGTGAACGGGGACCGCTTTGCCGTGGTGCGCGCCAGACCCACATTGGAGGAGATGCTGGCGCGTGATAGCGTCCCTGACTGGATCGAGAGGGTGCCTGCCGACTGACCCAGGATGACCGCCACGGGCGGGGCGACGGAGCGGTCGTCCACGTGGTGCGTTGGGATGTCACGGCGCCCGTGAGCGACAGAGCGGCGACGAAAGGCACCCATGGCCTCCGACACCTCGCGCGAGCGTGACTTCCGCCCCGAGCCCGAGCTCGCCCGCCGCCTTGGCGCGAGCCGGCGCGCCCTCGTCGCCGAGCGGGCGGTCGGGGCATTCTGGCCACTGGTGACGGCGGTGCTGGCGGTGCTGGGTGCCGCGCTCTTCGGCGTCTTCGCGATGGTGCCGGCGGGCTGGCACTGGGTCGCGGTGCTGGCGGCGGCGATCGCGGTGGTGGCGACGCTGGCGCGGGGTGTCATCCGCTTCGAATGGCCGGGCCAGGGCGCGGCCGAGGCGCGGCTCGACGAGAGCGCGCCCGACGGCGACACCGCGCCGCTCGCCGTCCTGACCGACGCGCAGGCCAGCGGCAGGCTCGATCCCTTCTCGCGCGCGATCTGGCTGGAGCACCGCCGCCGGGCCGAGCGCGCGGCCCGGGCGCTGACCGTCCGCCCCGCCAACCTGCGCCTCTCGACCGCCGATCCCTGGGCGCTGCGGCTCTTCGCCCCCGTCCTGCTGCTGGGCGGGCTGCTGGCGGCCGGCGGCGACTGGGCCGCGCGGCTGACCACGCTGGTCGTCCCCCCCGTCCCCGCGGCCGAGGAGGGCGCACCGCCGCCCCGCATCGCCCG
>JBCBPG010000044.1:0-12769 GCA_039820865.1 Pseudomonadota bacterium | reverse complement strand
AGCCGCGCGCGCCGCGGCGGAGGCCGGCGTGGCGGGGCTCGAATACCTGCGCACCATCCCGGGCGCGATCGGGGGCGCGGTGCGCATGAATGCCGGCTGCTACGGCACCTACACGGCCGACGTGGTCGAGAGCGTCACGCTCGTCACGCGCGCGGGCGCCATCGAGACGCTGGCCGCCGGCGAGATCGGCTTCGCCTATCGCGACAGCGCGCTGCCCGGGGGCGTGGTCGTCGAGGCGGTGCTGCGCGGCCGGCCGGGCGAGCCGTCGGCGATCGCCGCGCGGATGGAGGACCTGGTCGCCAGGCGCGCTGCCAGCCAGCCGGTCGACGAGCGCTCCTGCGGCTCGACCTTCCGCAACCCGGCCGGCTACTCCTCGACGGGCGAGGCGGGCGATCCGATGGATCTCAAGGCCTGGAAGCTGATCGAGGACGCCGGCTGCCGCGGCCTCACCCATGGCGGCGCCAAGATCTCGGAGAAACACGCCAACTTCCTGGTCAATGCCGGCGGCGCCACGGCGGCCGAGCTGGAAGAACTCGGCGAGATCGTGCGCGATCGTGTCCGCGCGTCCTCGGGCCACGATTTGGTCTGGGAAATCCAGCGGATCGGCGTTACGGTGCACGATACGTAAAGCCCGGCAAACGGGCAGGTCGAGATCACGCGTGTAAGCGGGCCGGCCAAGACAATCGGGGCGGGCATGTCGAGCAGGACACTCCCCCGCGTGGTAGTGCTGAAGGGCGGCCCGTCGGCCGAACGCGAGGTCTCGCTCGTGTCCGGTCGCGAAGTGGCCGCCGCCTTGCGCGGCGCGGGCTACAGCGTCGAAGACCTCGATGCCGGGCGCGATCTCGCGGCCCGGCTAGAAGCGTTGCGCCCGGACGTCGTCTTCAACGCGCTCCACGGCCGCTGGGGCGAGGACGGCTGCGTGCAGGGCATGCTCGAGTGGCTGCGCATCCCCTACACCCATTCCGGCGTCCTGGCCTCGGCGCTGGCGATGGACAAGGCGCGGGCCAAGTCGGTCTTCGCCGCCCATGGCCTGCCAGTGGTCGAAAGCCTGGTGGTCGCGCGCGAGGACGTCGCCCGGCGCCACCCGATGGAACCGCCCTACGTGGTCAAGCCCGTGAACGAGGGGTCGTCCGTCGGCGTGCATCTCGTGATGGAGGGTGCCAACGGTCCGGCCAGGGTCGGCCCCGACGATCCCGCGATGCTGATGGTCGAACGCTATGTGCCGGGCCGCGAGCTGACCGTCACCGTGATGGGCGACCGGGCGCTGGCGGTGACCGACATCATCGCGCAGGGCTGGTACGACTATCACGCCAAGTACTCGGTCGGCGGCTCGCGCCACGTCGTGCCCGCCGAGGTGCCCGAGGAGATCGCCGATTTCTGCATGGCCCATGCGCTGACGGCGCATCGCGCGCTCGGCTGCCGCGGGGTCTCGCGCTCGGACTTCCGCTGGGATCCGGCCAAGGGTCCGGCCGGCATCGTGATCCTCGAGACCAATACCCAGCCCGGCATGACGCCGACCTCGCTGGCGCCGGAACAGGCGGCCTATCGCGGGATCGGCTTTGCCGAGCTCTGCGCCTGGATGGTGGAGGACGCCTCGTGCGACCGCTGACGGGCAGACAGCCAGCGCCGGAGGCCGAGGCGCCGCGCGCCCGGGCGAAGGCGCCCGTGCGCCGGTCGCGCTTTTTCGCGGGGCCGTCCAAGCTCGCCTATCGCCTGACGCGCGCCTGGGCGCAGCCGGGGGTGCGGGCGGCGGTGACGCTGTATCTGCCGGTGGCACTGGCCGCGCTGGTCGCCTGGCGGGTGATCGCCGACGACGGCTTGCGCCAGGCGACCGAGGACCGGATCGCCGCTGCCTGGGACGGCGTCAAGGCGCGGCCCGAGTTCACGCTGAAGGGCGTGGTGATCGACGGTGTGCCGCCGCGGCTGCGCGCCGAGGTGCATCGCACGCTGGCGCTGCCGGTCGGGCAGTCGTCGCTCGCGCTGGATCTCGATGCGCTGCGCGTCGCGGTCGAGGCGATGGGCGGCGTGGCCGAGGCGGCCGTCAGGCTCGATCCCGGCGGCGTGCTGCATGTCGCCGTGACGCCGCGCCCGGCCGTGGCGCTCTGGCGCGCACCGCCGGGCTGGACCGAGCGGCGCGCCGACCCGGTGCCCCATACGCTGGAGACACCGCCCCCGCGCCGGCCCGCCCGCCTGGATCCGGACGGCGACGGGCCCCTGTTCCGGATTGCCGAGGACGGCACGATCATCGCGCCCGTCAGCCGCCGCGCCGCCTGGCCCGACCTGCCGGTGCTGGTGGGTGCCGGCGCGCGCGCCGCGGTGCCGGAGGCGCTGGCGCTGGTCCGCGCCGGGCCCGAGATCGCCGATCGGCTGCGCGCCGTCGTCCGCGTGGGCGAGCGGCGCTGGGATGTCGTGCTGTCGGGCGAGCCGGGGCGCTCGGGCGGCGATGTGCGGATCATGCTGCCGGAGGCGGCGCCCCGCGCCGCGCTCGCCCGCGTCCTGGCGCTCCATTACGGACAGGAGCTCCTCGACCGCGACGTGGCGGCCGTCGACATGCGGCTGCCGGCGCGGCCGATGGTGCAGGTGCGTACCCGTGCGCTCGAGGCGATGCGGCTGCGCCGTGCGCTCGACGCCGCGGAGAGGGAGGCGTTGTGAACTTCAGGACCGTGGAACTCTGGCGCGGGATGCGCGGCAATCTCGACCTCGCGGCCAAGCGCGGGCGTCTCGGCGTGATCGATATCGGCTCGTCCAAGATCACCTGCCTGGTGCTGCGGCTGGACCCCGCGCGGATGGAGGCGGTGCCGGGGATGGGCTCGCGCGGGGTCGACCGCCTCTCGGCCTCGCTCTTCGGCGCGGTCGAGGTGGTGGGCGCGCGCTGCGTCCAGTCCCACGGCATCCGCCGCGGTGAGATCGTCGACATGGACGCCGCCGCCCGGGCGATCCGGCGCGCGCTGCTGGGGGCCGAGCGGATGGCCGCCCCCCGCGTCGAGCGCGTCGACCAGGTCGTCGTCAGCTTCTCGGGCGGCCGGCCCGAGAGCTTCTCCACCGTCGGCGAGGTCGAGACCGAGACGGGCCGCGTCAGCGACAGCGACATCGCCCGCGCGCTGGCCGAGGCCGAGGATCCGCCGATCGGCGAGGGGCGCCAGGTGCTGCATGCCCAGCCGGTCGAGATCGGCCTCGACTACCAGACCGGACTGACGGATCCGCGCGGCATGATGGGCCGGCGCCTCTCGGTCGCCGTCCACGTGGTCACGGTCGATGCGCGCCCGCTGGCGAACCTGATGGAATGCGTGCGCCAGTGCGACCTCGACCTCGCCGGCGTGGTCAGTGCGCCCTACGCCGCCGGCCTCTCGGCGCTGGTCGAGGACGAGCAGCGTACCGGCGCGGTGGCGATCGACATGGGCGCGGGCTCGACCGCCGCCTCGGTGTTCCTGCGCGACCACCTCGTCTGCGTCGACCAGGTCCGCTTCGGCGGCGCGCATGTCACGGGCGACATCGCCGCCGGCCTGCAGATGGCCGAGGTCGAGGCCGAGCGGATCAAGACGCTGCATGGCGGCGTTATCCCCACCGATGCCGACAACCGCGAGCCCATCGACGCCCCGCGGCGCGGCGAGGAGGAGAGCCCGGAGCGGCGCATGATCACCCGCGGCATGCTGATCGGCGTCATCCGGCCCCGGGTCGAGGAGACGCTGCGCACGGTGCGCGACCGGCTGACCACGCTCGGCATCGCCGACATGCCCTCCTGCTCGATCGTGCTGACGGGCCATGCCAGCCAGCTGCCGGGCGTGGACGAACTGGCGACGCGCATCCTGGGCCGGCGGCCGCGGATCGGGCGGCCGATGCGGCTGGCGGGCCTGCCGCAGTCGCTCTCGGGCCCCGAGAACGCGGCCGCCGTCGGCCTCGCGATCTATGCGATGCGCCCGCATGACGAGATCTGGGATTTCGAGGCGCCCAGGCCCTGGTCGGTGCAGGGGCGGGCGCAGGACATCGTGCGGTGGTTTCGGACCAACTGGTAGCCATGACGGGTGGTGCCATGGGTGGCCAAGGAAGACCGATCGGCGATTTCTCCTTTCACTAGTGACCTCGCGGCGCGAGTCGGCTAGTTTTAGAGCTAATAACCATATCGGGCGTTGAGGCGCGCGGACGATACAAGATGCGCTGAAGGTGCACGCGTCCGGGCAGGAGCAGAAGGGCAAGAGAGCGATGGTTCTCAATTTCAAGGACGTGGACGACCACGACCTGAGCGCGCGCATCGCCGTCTTCGGCGTGGGCGGCGCGGGCGGCAACGCGATCAACAACATGATCGAGAAGCAGCTCGCGGGCGTGGAGTTCATCGCGGCCAACACCGACGCGCAGGCGCTGTCGAGCTCCAAGGCCGAGCGGCGCATCCAGCTGGGCCAGGGCGTGACGCGCGGTCTCGGCGCCGGCTCCAAGCCCGAGGTCGGGCAGTCCTCGGCCGAGGAGAGCGTCGACGAGATCGCCGCGAATCTCGACGGCTGCCACATGTGCTTCATCACCGGCGGCATGGGCGGGGGCACCGGCACCGGCGCCGCCCCGGTCGTTGCCCGCGTGGCCCGCGAGATGGGCATCCTGACGGTCGGCGTGGTGACCAAGCCGTTCAGCTTCGAGGGCGTGCGGCGCATGAAGCTGGCCGAGGCGGGCGTCGCCCAGATGCAGAGCTATGTCGACACGCTGATCGTCATCCCGAACCAGAACCTGTTCCAGGTGGCGAGCGAGCGGACGACCTTCGTCGAGGCGTTCCAGCTGGCCGACGACGTGCTCTACCAGGGCGTCCAGGGCGTGACCGACCTGATGGTCCGCCCCGGCATGATCAACCTGGACTTCGCCGATGTCCGCTCGGTCATGGAGGAGATGGGCAAGGCGATGATGGGCACCGGCGAGGCGGATGGCGAGACCCGCGCCATCGACGCCGCCGAGAAGGCCATCGCCAACCCGCTGCTCGACGAGGTGTCGCTCAAGGGCGCCAAGGGCGTGCTGATCAACATCACCGGCGGCTACGACCTGACGCTGTTCGAGATGGACGAGGCGGCCAACCGCATCAAGGACGAGGTCGACGGCGACGCGCTGATCAAGTTCGGCTCGGCCATCGACCCGGACATGGAGGGCCGGATGCGCGTCAGCGTCGTCGCCACCGGCATCGATGCCGAAAGCAGCGCCGCGCGCGCCGATGCCGAGCCGCCCGCGCCCCAGCGCCGCCGCCCGGTCCTGACCGAAAGCGCGGGTGTCGATGCGCTCCGCGGCGGCCAGGCGCGCCAGACGGCCGAGCCCGCCCGCGGGCTCTTCCAGCGTGCCGCCGGGGGCGCCGATGCCGATGCCGAGGTCGAGGCCGAGGAGATCCCCGAGGTCGAGGCGCCGGCGCCGGTCGCGGCGGCACCCGCGCCGGAGCCCGCCGACCCGGTCGAGCGCCGCGTCGCCACCTCGCCCACGCCCGACGAGATCCGCCAGCGCGCCGAGCGGGTGCGCCAGGCGGCGCTGGCCGCCAGGGCCGAGCGCGAAGCCCAGCGCCCCGCCTTCGACGACGACGCCGTCTCGCCGCTCTTCGAACTGGACGACGACACGGTCGAGGGCCGGGCCGAGGCACCGATGATGCGGGGTGAGGCCGCCCGGCGCGGCGCCCGCCCGGTGCCGGAGATGGCGCCGGAGGCAGCGCCGGAGGCCCCTGCGCGGACCTCGATGTTCACGATCAACCGGCTGATCAACCGCGTCGCCGGCCAGGCCCAGCCGGCCCAGCCAGTCCGCCGGGTCGAGCCCCGCTACGATCCCCGCGCCGACGAGCGCGACCGCGGGATGGACGAGGACGAGGGCGACGTGCCCGCATTCCTGCGCCGCCAGGCCAACTGAGACCGGGGAACGGCGCGTCGCCCGACGGTTGAGCGGAGCGGCGCGCCCACATCGTGGCGTAGTGTTGCCGGACGGCTGCGTGTGTGCCGGCCCTCTCGATTTATTGCATGTATTTCAAGAGCTTCTTGCACTGCGGCGTGTTTCAGTCAGACACAAAGAGTGAATTGGTTGCGACGCGGGTAACACTTAATACCAGATCCAACGAACAAGGCGCCGCACCCTTCCAGCGGCCCGACAGGATCGGGGACAGAGCATGCGTTACACGGTTTCCACGCTGGCCGTCTTTCGCGGTGTCGGGCTGCACTCCGGCGCAACGGTCACGCTGCGCGTCGTGCCGGCGCGCGCCGGGTCGGGCATCCGTTTCCTGCGCACCGACGTCACCCCGGGCGAGGGGCTGATCCCCGCGCGCTACGATCTGGTCACCGACACCCGTCTCTGCACCAGGCTGACCAACGAGCACGGCGTCTCGGTCGGCACGGTCGAGCACGTGATGGCGGCGCTCGCGGGCACGGGCATCACCGATGCCACGCTGACGCTGGACGGTCCGGAAGTGCCGGTGATGGACGGCAGCGCGCGCGCCTTCGTGGCGGGCTTCGAGCGCGTCGGCCTCGCCGCCAACGGCCCCGCGCCGACCGCGATCCGCATCGACCGCGCCGTCACCGTCGAGCATGAGGGCAAGCGCGCGAGCCTCGAGCCCGCCGCGCGGTTCGGCGTCGCCTTCGAGATCGACTTCGCCGACCCCGCGATCGGCCGACAGTCGGTCGAGGTCGAGATGGGCGGCGATGCCTTCCGCCGCGAGCTGGCCGACTGCCGGACCTTCGGCCATCTCGCCGAGGTCGAGCAGCTGCGCGCCATGGGTCTTGCCCGCGGGGGCGGCCTGGAGAACGCCATCGTGGTCGATCGGGGACGCGTGCTGAACCCGGGTGGTCTGCGCCGCGCGGACGAGTTCGTGCGTCACAAGGCGCTGGACGCCGTCGGCGACCTCGCGCTGGCCGGTGCGCCGATCATCGGGCTCTACCGCGGCTACAAGGCGGGGCACGACCTGACGAACCGGCTCCTGCGGGCGCTGTTTGCGGACCCGACCTCGTGGTCGCGCGCGCCGCTGCCGGCCGGCGCCATGCGCCTCGGCCCGATGCCCTCGCGCCGGCCTGTCCACGCCGCCGAACGTGTGGCCGTCTGAGGCCGCACGCGGACGTGTGAGCGGCCGGGAGCGCGGGCGGACTGGCGGCGTCGCTGGCCGCGCAGTATGGTCGCCGCGCCACCGACATCCGACACGAGGATCCGCATGAGCGTCGCCCGTCTCCTCCCTGCGCCCGTGCTCGCCACCGTTTTCGCGGCCGGCCTGGCCGGCTGCGGCCTGTTCGAGGACGACCAGGTCCCCGTCACCGAGCTGAGCGCGAACGAGATCTACTCCTCGGGCGAGGAGAGCCTGGCGGCGGGCGAGCCGCTGCAGGCGGCCGATACCTTCGGCGAGGTCGAGCGGCTCTACCCCTTCAGCCAGGTCGCCAAGCGGGCGCTGGTGATGTCCGCCTTCGCCGCCTACCAGGGCGGCAATTTCGGCGCGGCGCGGTCGTCGGCCCAGCGCTACATCGACCTCTACCCGGCGGACGAGGACGCGGCCTATGCGCAGTACCTGATCGCGCTCACCTACTACGACAACATCGTCGATGTGGGGCGCGACCAGCAGACGACGCAGAACGCGCTGCAGTCGCTGCAGACCGTCGTCGACCGCTACCCGACCTCGACCTATGCCCGCGACGCGGAGCTGAAGATCGACCTCACGCTCGACCACCTGGCGGGCAAGGAGATGGAGGTCGGCCGCTACTACCTCAAGCGCGGTCACTACATCGCCGCGATCGCCCGCTTCCGCAACGTCGTCGAGGAGTACGAGGCGACCTCGCAGGTGCCCGAGGCGCTGCACCGCCTGGTCGAGGCCTATCTCGCGCTCGGCTTCGTGGGCGAGGCGCGCGACGCGGCGCTGGTGCTCGGCACCAATTACCCAGGATCGGAGTGGTACTCGGACAGCTACGCGGCGCTGACGGGCGAGGAAGTGATCGAGAAGGAGGGCAGCGGCGGCGTCATGTCCTCGCTCTACCGCCAGATCATCCTCGGCCGCTGGCTCTAGCGCCCGCGTGGCCGAGGGCGGCGGTAAACGAGCCGCAGGCGGCGTGAACGGGGCCGCGGGCGGTCGCCTCGCCGCGCTCGAGATCCGCAACATCGTCCTGATCGAGGCGCTGGACCTTGCCTTCGCCCCCGGCCTCAACGTGCTGACCGGAGAGACGGGGGCGGGCAAGTCGATCCTGCTCGACGCGCTGGGCTTCGCGCTCGGCCGCAAGGTTCGCCGTGACCTGGTGCGCGCCGGCACGGCGCAGGGCAGTGCGACGGCGGTGTTCGAGCTGGGCGCGGGCCATGCCGCCATGGCCGCGCTGGACGAGCTGGGCCTGGAGATGCCCGAGGACGGCGTGCTGGTGCTGCGCCGGGTGGCGCGGGCCGAGGGGCCGGCCACCGCCTTCGTCAACGATCAGCGGGTGAGCGCGGCCGCGCTGGAGCGGATCGGCGCCGCGCTGGTCGAGGTGCACGGCCAGCACGACGATCGCGGGCTGCTCGACCCGCGCGCGCATCGCGGCCTGCTGGACGCCTTCGCCGGGGTGGGTGCCGAGCGGGCGGCCGTGCGTACCGCCTGGAGCGCGATGGCGGCCGCGCGATCGGCGCTGGCCGAGGCGGAGGAGACGCTGGCCCGCGCGGCCCGCGACCGCGAGTTCCTGACCCATGCGGTCGAGGAGCTGGAGACGCTCGCGCCCGAACCGGGCGAGGAGGAGAAGCTCGATGCCGAGCGGCGGCTGATGCAGGCGGCCGGGCGCATCCGCGAGGACATCGCCAAGGCGGCCGACGAGCTCTCGCCCGCCGGTGCCGAGGGCGCGATGGCGACCGCGCTCGCCCGCCTGACCCGTGT
Organism: Pseudomonadota bacterium; assembly: GCA_039820865.1. Classification (GTDB taxonomy): domain Bacteria; phylum Pseudomonadota; class Alphaproteobacteria; order Rhodobacterales; family Rhodobacteraceae; genus Thermohalobaculum. The sequence goes on along the minus strand of JBCBPG010000044.1, from coordinate 3,957 downwards.
GGCCGAGCGCGCAGAGGGCCGGATCGACCCCGCGATCGGCGCGCTCGACCGGGCGATGATCGAGCTGACCGAGGCGCAGACGGGCCTGGCCGATGCGCTGGAGGCGATGGCCTTCAGCCCCGAGCGGCTGGAGGCGGTGGAGGAGCGGCTCTTCGCGATCCGTGCGCTGGCACGAAAGCACGACGTCCATCCCTCGGCCCTGCCCGAGCTCGCCGCCGATCTCGCCCGCCGGCTGGCCGCCATCGAGGCGGGGGGCGAGCGCATCGCGGCGCTCTCGGCCGCGCGGGCCGAGGCGGAGGCAGGCTATGGCGCGGCGGCCGCGGCGCTTGGCGCGGCGCGGCGGGCGGCGGCGGCGCGGCTGGACGGGCTGGTCACCGCCGAGATGCAGCCGCTCCGCATGGAGGGGGCGCGGTTCCTGACCGAGATCGACGCGGCCGAGCCGGGGCCCGAGGGCACCGATCGGGTGAGCTTCACCGCCGCGATCAATCCCGGCGCGCCGGCGGGGCCGGTCGACCGGATCGCGTCGGGTGGCGAGCTCTCGCGGTTCCTGCTGGCGATCAAGGTCTGTCTCGCCGCCGGCCAGGACGGTCTGACCATGGTGTTCGACGAGATCGACCGGGGCGTGGGGGGCGCCACGGCCGCCGCCGTCGGCCGCCGTCTGGCGCGCCTGTCCGCCCATGCCCAGGTGCTGGTCGTCACCCACAGTCCCCAGGTCGCGGCAGCCGGCGACGCTCACTGGCGGATCGCGAAGCAGACCGACGGCAGCGCGACGCGCACCGAGGTCACGCCCCTCGGCACCGACGACCGCCTGGGCGAGATCGCCCGCATGCTGGCCGGTGAGCAGGTGACCGAGGAGGCGCTGCAGGCCGCCGCCGCCCTGATGGCCCGCCCCGCCGCCTGAGCCAGGCGGAATCGCGGCTGGTCGCCGCGATGGGTCTTGCGGGGTTTCCGGCCGTGGTCGTCGGAGACGCTTCTAGGGTTGCGTGGAATGCACCGCTGGCCAGGGGGACGCTCGCCGCTGGGCAGTCTCCTTTGAGGGCTCGGAGCGGACTGGCGGGAGCGTTTGCGAAGACCGGGACGCCGTCAAGGACGGCGCGTGCGGAGGCGGTAGGCCAGGAGGGCGAGCAGGGCGGTGGCCTCCAGGGCGGCGGCGGCGATGAAGGGGAGCGCCGGGTCGCCGGCGGCGTCGGCCAGGTGGCCGATCAGTGGCGGGGCGAGGACGACGGCGAGGTAGAACAGGGTGAAGAAGACGGCGATGCCCTGTGCGCGATCCCGGGGCGCGAGGCTGCGGGCAGGCAGGCTGGTGATCGGTCCCGCGGGCAGGCCGCCGAGAAGGCCGAGGATGGCGAAGAGCAGGATCGTCGGCTCGAGGACGGGGACCATGGCGACGAGGGCGGCGAAGCCGACGATGCCGGCCACCATGAGGCCCGTGCCCCGTCTGCTGGCATCGGCCAGCGCGCCGCCGAGCGGCACGGCAACGGCGACGCCCCAGAAGGCGACGGCGACCAGCGCGCCGGCGGCCTCGAGCGTCAGGCCGCGGGTGGCAAGCATTGCCGGGCCGAAGGCGAAGACCATGCCGAGGCCGGCATTGTAGAGACCCCACAGACTGCCGGCAGCGAGCATCGGGCCGAGGGCGGCGCGGCCTGGCAGCAGGCCCGCGGGCGCGGCGGTCGCCCCACCGTCCTGCACGCTCCGCGGCGGGTCTCGATAGCCGAGGACCATCACCGCGAGACCGAGCGCCGCGACGCCGATGACGACGCCGAGCGCCACGGTCAGGCCTCCGGCGCCGGCGGCGAGGGGCAGGAGGCCGAGGGCCAGCGCGAGGCCGACGGGCCAGGCGGTGATCAGGATCCCCATGGCGGTCGCGACGGGGCCGTCGGCGAACCAGTCGGCGACCATCTTGGAGGCGAGGACGTTCAGGGCCACGCCGCCGCAGCCGGCGATGAGGCGGCCGGCGAGCTGGGCCTCGAGGCTGTCGAACAGCGCCATGATCGTGCCGCCGATCACCATCAGCGCGAGGCCCGCGATCACCATCTCGCGGTCGCCATAGCGCCGGGCGAGCGCGCCGCCGGGCAGCGAGATCAGGATGCCGGGTGCCATGTAGAGGCCGACCAGGAGGCCCAGCGTGGCGAGGCCGATGTCGAGCGTCTGGAGGTAGAGGGGCGCGAGCGCGGCGACGGCCTGGAACTGGAACGCCATCGCCATGCGCCCGATCACCAGGCAGGCGAGCATCCGCCAGCGGAGCGTCATGTCGGTCTCCCGGCGCATGGGTCGTCGGTGTGTCGGCCTGTCCGCCAGACGGGGCGAAACGGGGCGTGAGGCGGGGCGTCAGGCGGTGGCGAGGCTCGGGGCGTGGGTCGTGGCATCCTCGGGGGGGACGAGCTTGCCGGGGTTCAGGATCCCGCGCGGGTCGAGCGCGGTCTTGATGGCGCCCATCACGGCCCAGGCCTCGCCGTGCTCGGCCGCCATGTGGCGTCGCTTGCCGAGGCCGACGCCATGCTCGCCCGTCACCGTGCCGCCGAGGGCGAGGGCACGCTCGGCGAGGCGTTCGGCCAGGCGCTCGGCCTCGGCCTTCTCGCCCGTGGCATCGGGGTCGATCAGGATCGAGAGGTGGAAGTTGCCGTCGCCCACATGGCCGACCAGCGGCGCCATGAGGGGCGAGGCATCGAGGTCGGTGCGCGTGGCCGCGATCGCCTCGGCCAGGCGCGAGATCGGCACGCAGATGTCGGTGACATAGCCGCGCGCGCCCGGGCGCAGCGCCTGCTGGGCGTAGTAGACTTGGTGGCGGGCGGCCCAGAGGCGGTTGCGATCCTCGGTCTCGCGCGCCCATTGGAAGGCCTCGCCGCCATTGGCGGTGGCCAGCGCGTGGACGGTGTCGGACTGCTCGGCAACGCTGCCGGGGCTGCCGTGGAACTCGAGGAACAGCGTCGGGCGCTCGGGCATCGCGTAGCCGGAATGGGCGTTGAAGCCGCGGATGGTCAGCGCGTCGAGGAGCTCGATGCGGGCGATCGGCACGCCCGACTGGATCGTCTCGATCACGGTCTCGACGGCGGCCTCGACGGTCGGGAAGGCGCAGGTGGCCGCCGCGATCGCCTCGGGCTGGCCGGAAAGGCGGAGGGTGAGCTCGGTGGTGATGCCGAGGGTGCCCTCGCTGCCCACGAAGAGGCGGGTCAGATCGTAGCCGGCCGAGGATTTGCGCGCGCGCGTGCCGGTGCGGATGACGCGGCCGTCGGCGAGGACGACCTCGAGCGCCATCACCGCCTCGCGCATCGTGCCGTAGCGCACCGCACAGGTGCCGGAGGCCCGCGTTGCCGCCATGCCGCCGAGCGAGGCGTCCGCGCCCGGGTCGACGGGGAAGAAGAGGCCGGTGTCGCGGAGCCGGGTGTTGAGCGCGGTGCGGGTGACACCGGGCTGGACGACGGCGTCCATGTCCGCGGCATTCACGGCCAGCACGCGGTCCATGCGGGCGAAATCGAGCGTCAGGCCGCCGGCGACGGGGATCACGTGGCCCTCGAGCGAGGTGCCGGTGCCCCAGGGGACGATGGGGCAGCGGTGCTCGTGGCAGATGGCGGCGGCGCGGGCGACCTCGGCCGTGGTCTCGGGCCAGGCGACGGCATCGGGCAGGCGGGGCGCGTGGTGCGCCTCGTCGCGGCCGTGCTGGGCGCGGATCGCCTCGCCCCGGCTCAGCCGCTCGCCGAAGACGGCCGCGAGGGCCCCGATCGCGCTCTCGATGCTCATCACGTCCTCCCGGTACCCGGCGCGATCAAACAGGGCGGCGGCGGTGCTGGCAAGGTGGGCGCCGCGCGGCCTATGGTCGGGCGCAACGCCCGCGACGACCTTTGGGGGAAGCCAGCATGGATACGCTCGAGCAGCCGGTGGCGGCGCCTCTGGCCACCGGTTACCAGACCGTCGAGCCGGCCTGGATCGACTACAACGGCCACATGAACGTCGCCTATT
>JBCBPG010000043.1:0-12790 GCA_039820865.1 Pseudomonadota bacterium | reverse complement strand
GGGGATGCAGGATCCCGCCGTCCCGCCACCGCCATGGGCTGCAGCGCAGCCGTGGCGTCAGGCTCACATGAAGTCGAAGCTGTCGGCTCCAGACTGCTCCAGCACCAGGGCGACGCTGTCGATGGTGATCTCGGCGCTTTCGTTGACCTTGGTCTTGCGGTTCATGAGGCCGCCGATCGTCAGCGTGTGGCTGCCGGGATCAAGCGGGCCGAGATCCAGGACATAGTCCTGGAAGTCGATCTCGTAGTCGGGCACCTGGAAGGGCGCCGAGCCTTCGAGCGAGGCCAGCGGGCCGAGATCCTCGCCGTCGAGCAGCACGCGAAGCTCGACGACCTCGCCATCGTCCACGTTGTTGGTGAGCAGGAGCGCCGCGTTGACCGTCAGCGTGCCCGCCTGGCCGGCGGCGCTGTCGAAGGTCGTGCTCCAGCCGCCCGACATGCCGTCGACCGTCGCGTTGTCGACCCCGCCGAGATCGATCTCCAGCACCCCGTCCGCGGCCGTGCCATCGGCATAGGCCGGCTCCGCCGTCCCCCCGAAGGCATCGTCCACATAAACGAACCCGTCGGCCCCCGCCTCGAAATCGGCCACGAAGCCCGAGGGCGGCGGCGCATCGTCGTCGGCGATCGTCAGCGTCGCCGTCGCGTTCGTCCCGAGCACCAGGTTCGCATCGCCGCTCGCCCCGATCAGCGTCACCGAGACCGTCTCGAAGCCCTCGCCCTCGGCCAGGTCGTCGAGCACCCCGACCTCGATCGGCGCCGAGAGCGACCCGGCCGGGATCGTCACCGTCCCCGACAGCGCCACGTAGTCGGCACCGGCGGTCGCGTTGCCGCCCACCGTGTAGGCAACCTCGGTATCGGTCTCGGCCACCGTCGCCAGGCTGACCGTGAACAGGCCGTCCTGGTCCGGCTCCGCCGCGTCGAGGGTCGCCGCGACGCCCACCGCGTTCGGCACATCGTCGTCGGCGATCGTCACCGTGGCCACGCTGGCCGTGCCGGGGACGAAGCCGTCGGGCAGGTCGGGGCCGAGCGTCAACGCGACCGTCTCGGCACCCTCGATGAACAGGTCGTCGAGCACGCCGACCTCGATCGGCGCCGAGAGCGACCCGGCCGGGATCGTCACCGTCCCCGGCAGCGCCAGGTAGTCGACGCCCGCCGTCGCGGTACCGGCCACGGTGTAGGGGATGACCGTGTCGGTCTCCTCGGCCGTGGCGAGGCTGACGACGAAGCGGCCGACGCTGGCGGGCTCGGCCGCGTCCTCCTCCATCTCGAGCGTTACCGCATTCGGCACGTCGTCGTCGCCGATGGTCAGCGTCGCGCTGGCGGCGGCGCCGATCACGAGGTCGGCGTCGCCCTGCACGGCGGTCAGCGTCAGCTCGACGGTCTCGAAGCCCTCCATCGCCGCATCGTCGAGCACGCCGACATCGATCGGCGCCGAGAGCGCGCCGGCCGGGATCGTCACCGTCCCCGACAGCGCCGCGTAGTCCGCACCGGCGCTCGCGCTGCCGCCGACCGCGTAGGACACCTCGGTATCGGTCGCAGCCGCCCGCGCGAGGCTGACGGTGAAGAAGCCGTCGAGGTCGGGCTCGGCCGCGTCCATCGTCGCCGCCAGCGACAGGGCGTTGGCGACGTCGTCGTCGGCGATCGTGACCGTGGCCGAGGTCGCGCCGCCCAGCACCACGTCCCCGTCGTCCGAGGTCACGCCGGTCAGCGTCACCGACACCGTCTCGGCGCCCTCGAGCGCCAGGTCGTCGATCACGCTGACATCGAGGCGGGCCGAGAGCGACCCGGCCGGGATCACCACGTCGAGGAGGGCCCCGTAGTCAGTGCCCTCGCTCGCGGTGCCGGCGACGGTGTAGCTGACGAGGACGTCGGCGCTCGCCACCGCGGCGAGGCTGACCAGGAAGGCGCCGTCCTCGCCGGGCTCGGCCGCGTCCGCCTCGGGCGCGATCGTGACCGGGTTGCCGATCTGCTCCAGCGCCAGGGCGACGCTGTCGATGGTGATCTCGGCGCTTTCGTTGACCTTGGTCTTGCGGTTCATGAGGCCGCCGATCGTCAGCGTGTGGCTGCCGGGATCGAGCGGGCCGAGATCCAGGACATAGTCCTGGAAGTCGATCTCGTAGTCGGGCACCTGGAAGGGCTGGCTACCTTCGAGCGAGGCCAGCGGGCCGAGATCCTCGCCGTCGAGCAGCACGCGAAGCTCGACGACCTCGCCATCGTCCACGTTGTTGGTGAGCTGGAGCGCCGCGTTGACCGTCAGCGTGCCCGCCTGGCCGGCGGCGCTGTCGAAGGTCGTGCTCCAGCCGCCCGACATGCCGTCGACCGTCGCGTTGTCGACCCCGCCGAGATCGACCTTGAGCACCCCGTCCGCGGCCGTGCCATCGGCATAGGCCGGCTCCGCCGTCCCCCCGAAGGCATCGTCCACATAAACGAACCCGTCGGCCCCCGCCTCGAAATCGGCCACGAAGCCCGAGGGCGGCGGTGGCGTCTGGCGCAGCACCAGCGGCGTGGCCGTGGCGCTCGTCTCCCCGTCCGCGGTGACGACGGCGGTCAGGATGTTGAGGCCGCCGTCGGGCGTGCCCGCGGCGCCGGCGGTCTCGAGCAGCGTGACCGGGACCTCGGCCGTGCCGCTGGCATCGAAGGTGCCGGTAACGAGGGCCTTGGCCATCGCCTCGTTGGCGTAGAAGGCAAGCTCCTCGGGCGAGACGTCGAACGGGTCGTCGCCCGAGGCGATGAAGAGCCGGGCATCCACCTGGAGAAGCGTGAATTCGGCGCCCGGCGTGCCGGTGAGCTGGACGGTGACCTCGGTGCCGTCGATCTCGATCTGCTCGCCCTGCAGCGTCGCCACCTGGTCGACGCCACCGGTGGCGAGCGCGAGGGTCGGCGCCGCCACCGCGTCCGCCGTCGTGACCGTGCCCTGGCCACCGCCGAGCGAGCCCTGGTCGAACAGGCTGGCGAAGGCGGTCTCCTCGCTGCTGCCGTCCGAGAAGGTGACCGTCACCGTGCTGCCGATCAGCTCGAAGCCCGAGACCGAGCCCGCGGCGCCCGCACCCGGCACGCCCTGGATGCTGTTGGGATCGACATCCGTGGTGAAGAGCAGGCTCTCACCGGGATCGAAATCGGTGAAGTCGATCGTGAGCACGTCGAAGCCGCCGTTGCGCGGCGCCGAGAAGGGATCGACGGCCGGATCCGCCGGGGCGACGAGCCCGGTCGCGGCCGCGCCGCTGTTCGCGGTGAAGACCGAGGCGGTCTGATCGCCGCCCGCGCCGGTCGGATCGAACACCATGTCGGGCAGGATCGCGGTGCTGAGATCGATGCTGACGCTGGTCACCTGGACGCCGTCGGCACTGGTGTTGAAGAGCTGGAAGCTCGAGGCGCCGAAGGTCGAGGCACCGAGCCCCTCGTCCGGCGTCACCAGGATCTCGAGCGCGCCGCCCGCCACCTGCGGCGTCTCGTCGTCGGCGATGGTGACGGTGGCGGTATCCGCCGCACCGATCGTGACGTTCGCATCGCCCGAGGCCACGCCGGTCAGGGTGACGACGACGGTCTCGTCGGGGTCGATGACCAGGTCGTCGATCACGCTGACGTCGATCACTGCCGAGGACTGCCCGGCCGGGATCGTGACCGTGCCGCCGAGGGGGGTGTAGTCGGCCGCCGGGCTCGCCGTGCCGGCCACGCTGTAGGCGATCACGGTATCGGCCTGGACGGCGGCGGCGACGCTGACCAGGAACTGGCCGGGCGTCGCGGGTTCCGCCGCATCGGCCGCCGGCGCGATCGCGGTCTCGTTGGCGGCATCGTCGTCGGCGATGTCGATGCTGGCGCTGTCGGCCGCACCAATCGTGACCGACGGATCGCCCGACGCGCCGTCGAGCGTCACGGTCACGGTCTCGATCCCCTCGATCTCGAGGTCGTCGATCACGCTGACGTCGATCACCGCCGAGGACGTGCCGGCCGCCACCAGCACCGCGCCGGAGAGCGCCACGTAATCGGTGCCGGCCGTGGCCGAGCCGGTCACCGTGAAGCTGAGCATGGTGTCGACCGCCGCCGGCGCCTCGAGCGAGACGGTGAACTGGCCGTCGGTCGCCTGCTCGGCCGCGGAGGCGGTGGGCGCGATCGAGGCCGAGTTCTGGCCGGTTGCCGAGGCCTCGACCACCACCGTGGCGTCGTCGTCGTCACCCGTCGAGCCGTCGCCCGGCGTCGAATCCGGGTCCTCCTGGTCGGCCGTCAGGATCTGGGCCACGTTCGCATAGTCCGGCACCACAGGCGTGGTGTCGTTGAGCTGGATGATCTCGATGCCCTTGATCGTCGTGTTCTCGACGCCGGTATGCAGGAACTCGAGATCGATGGTCCCGTCGCTCACCGTCTCGTAGGAGAGCTGGAAGCCCGTCGAGAAGGCGTTGCCGGCCAGCACGTACTGGTCGATGTCGTCGAACACCGTGGGGACCACGCCGTCGACGCTGACGTCGAAGACGCGGTCGCCGCTCGGGTCGCCGCTTTCGTCGATGTCCGGGATGCCGGCGAAGAGCTCGGCGAAGTAGAGGTTGATCCGGACATCGGTGCCCTCGGCGACGTCGAAGGCCCAGGCCATCTCGGCGCCCGCGGCTTTGTCCCAGCGCTCGATACCGATGACCGCCTCGGTGACGCCCGTGCCGTCGAGCGCCGAGATGTCGACACCGAGATTGGGCTGGCCGTTCGCGGGGAAGTCGTTGTTCGAGCCGGGATTGACCAGGAAGGGCGAGTTCGCCCCCTGGGTGTCTGCGCTCCAGGCGATGCCCCCGTCCGAGGCGGCCGCCTCGGCCCCGCCGGCGTTGACGCGGAACACCACTGTCTCGGCCTCCGGCGTGACCGGGGCATTGACCGTCGCGGTGATCTCGAGGCTGGCGCTGCCATCCGCCGCGATGTCGCCGATGGTCCAGATGCCCGTCCCGGGATCGTAGGCACCGCCGCCCGTGTCGCTGACATAGGCGAAGCCGTCCGGCAGCAGGTCCTCGACCGACACGCCGCTCGCGTCGAGGCCGCCCTGGTGATCGACCGTCAGCGTGAAGGTGATGGTGTCGCCGAAGGCCGGCGTCGGGTCGGAAACGGTCTTGGTCAGCGCGAGGTCGGCCGTCGTCACCGGCGTGAGCACCACGGTGGCGTCATCATCGTCGCCGACCGAGCCGTCGCCCGGCGTCGAATCCGGGTCGAGGACATCCGAGGTCAGGATCTCGGCATAGTTGGCATAGTCGCGCGCCTGCGACACGTTCGAGATCACCTCGATCGCGCTGATCTTGGCGTTGTTGGTCACGGTCGTGAAGTCGATGTCGAGACTGCCGTCCAGCACCGTCGTCGCGAACGACTGCACCACCGCGGCATCGGCACCGGCGTCGGCGAAGATGTCATAGTCGTCGAGGACCAGCGCCCCTTCGATCTCGACATCGAACTCGCGGCTGCCCGGCGTCGTCTGGAAGATCTCGGCGAAGTAGAGGTTGACGGTGTAGTCGCCGTTCTCGACCTCGAAGTCCCATTCCTGCGGGGTCACCAGCCCGCCGACCTGCGGCGGCAGACCGAAGCGCTCGGTCTCGAACAGCACCGCCGAGGCGGCGGTACCGGCCGGCAGGCCGCTCAGGTCGATGACCGGTGCGCCGTTCTCGTTGCCGAAGGCATTGCCGCCCGTCAGCGTGATGCCCGGCCCGTAGGTGCCGGAGAGCGCCGGGTTGGCGTTCTGCGGTCCCAGCGTGTCGCCCAGCCAGTCGATCGGCGAGCCGTCGGCCGCCGGCTGGGTCATGCCGCCCGGGTTGACGCGGTAGACCACGGTGTCGATCGGCACCGCGCCCTCCAGCACCGTCGCCTGGATGGTCAGCGACGCGGTCGCGCCATCGGCGACCGCGCCGATGTCCCAGACACCCGTCACCGCGTCATAGCTGCCGTCGCCCTCGGCGCTCACGAAGGCGTAGCCGTTGGCCAGCAGGTCGCCGACGGTGACGCCCGTTGCCTCGGCCGTGCCGTCATTGGTGACGGTGAGGGTGAAGAAGACGTCGTCGCCGGCGTCCGGGGTCGCGTTGTCGACCGTCTTGGCGAGCGAGAGATCGGCCTCGGGGGTCTCGGCATAGGTCAGGTGGATCGGCGAGGTGACCGGGCCCTTGGACTGGTCGCTCGCCGTGTCGATCACGCTCGCGACGATGGCCAGCGGCAGCTGCGCCTCGTCCAGCACGCCGAATTCGTTGGTCTGGTCGGGCACCGACAGGTCGAAGGCTGCGACCTGCGTGAAGTCGAACAGCCCGGAGATGTCCTGCACCGTGCCGTCGAGGGTCACGTCGACGTACAGCATCTCGACCATGTTGTTGGCCGGAAAGCCGCTGGCCTCGAGCGCGGCGATCTGGGCGTCGAGCTGGCTGTGATAGGCGCCGCTCTCCGGGAACTCGTTGGTGAAGGGCACGATGAAGCCCTTGGCCACCAGCACGCGCGCGGTCTCGCCCGCCGGTCCCTGCACCAGGATCTGCGGCCCGCCGTCGCCATAGGTACCCTCGGCGCCCTCGCCGAGCCCGTTGACGGTGAGCGCGACGGCGAGGTTCTCGCTGTCCTGCGAGCTGAGCGCCTCGGCGCCCATCTGCTGGCCGGTGCCCTGGCCCTGAAGCTGGCCGACCGAGGTCGTCGCGTCGGCATAGCCCACGGTGAAGGTGCTGCCCGAAAGCTCGGCGCCGCCGATGCCGCCCACGTCCCAGATGTTGTTGCCGCCGGCCCCGGCCAGCCCCGCGCCGCTGTCCAGCGTCGCCTTCTGCGCGCCGGCGATGGAGTTGGGGTCCATGTCGACGCCGAAGCTGATGCTCTCGCCCGGGTTGAAGTCGTTGAACTCGAGCCGGATCTTCTCGAAGCCCGCGGTGCCGCCGGTGCCGAGATAGGTGATCCCGATCGCGCTCTCGTCGAAGCCGCCGGCGGGCACGACGAGGCCGGTGCCGCCGTCGCTGCCGCCGCTCAGCGTCAGGATCTTGGCGGTCGTGTCGCCGGCCAGCCCGAACGGATCGAAGACGGCATCCGGCAGCAGGGCATCGGTGACGTCGATCTCGATGTACTCGATGTCCTTGCTGCCGACATTGGCGATCGCGAACGACCCGTTGCCGAAGTTCGAGACCTCGATGTTGTTGGCGTTGTTGTTGACCGTGAGCGTCGCCGCACCGCCCGTGGGCGGGGGCGCACCGGCGTCGCGCACCACGATGCCGCTGATCTTGGCGTTGTCGACCGACCCGGAGAGATCGATGTCGAGCGCCCCGGGATTGCCGGCGGTGTCGGGCGAGAAGCTGTCGGGCAGCTCGATCACGACCGGCTGGTTAATGTCGCCGCCGGTCTCGGCCAGGATGTCGAAATCGTCGAGCACCAGCTGGCCCTCGACGGTCACGTCGAAGACCCGGCTGCCGGGCGCCGACTGGAAGATCTCGGCGAAGTGCAGCTCGACGGTGTAGTCGCCGTCCGCGACCGGGATCTCGTACTGCAGCGGCGCACCGGTCGCCGCGCCGCCAAAGCGCTCGGTCTCGTAGATCGTGCCGTCGAAGACCGGCTGCTCGTCGTTGCCGTCCGCGTTGTCGGTAAAGACGGTCCCGTTCAGGAAGGCCGTGTCGGCGGCGAAGTCGATGCCGTCCTGGCTGAGCGCCGGGCCGCCGGCATTGATCGCGGCGACCAGCGCGCCCTCGCCCGGCAGCGCCTCGGTCAGGAAGGTCAGCGTGGCCGCGCTCGCGTCGCCGCCCTGGTTCAGCCAGAACGTCACGTCCCCGGTCAGCATCTCGTCAAAGCCGGCGAAGCCCGAGGAGGTGTCGTTGAGGCTGGGCAGCAGGTCGCTGCCGATGTCGCCGTCGTTGAAGACGTAGCCGCCGTTCAGGTCGCCCGGCTCGACCGTGCCGTCCGGGTTCTCGCCGAGCGGCGGGATCGCCGGATCGACCACGAAGTCGCTGCCGAGCTTGAGGCCGATGAAGCCGCTGTTGCCCGGATCGGCCGAGTAGTCGGCGAGGAGCGCGCCGGCCAGGAAGAAGCCCTCGGGGATCGTGACGGTGACGAAGTCGCGGTCGCCGTTGCCGCCCTCGAGCGTCGAGACGACCGTCGTGGAACCGCCCGCGGCCAGCACGACGGCGGTCGGCGCGGCCGCGTCGGAGGAGAAGTCGCCCCCCGCCACCGCGACGCCGTTCACGCTGTCGACGGGCGTGACCTCGCCCGCCGCGATGATCTCGATGCCCCGGATCGCGGGGTTGTTGACCGCGCCGTGCAGGAAATCGAGATCGAGCGTGCCGTCGGTCACCGCCTGGGTGTGCGACAGCACGAAGGCCGCGTTGCCATAGGTGTCGAAGGGCGTGATGTCGTCGAAGACCGCCGGCACGGCGCCCTCGACCGCGACGTCGAACGAGCGCGCGCCCGGCACGCTCTGCGTCGCCGAGCCCTCGACCATGTAGAGGTTCACCGTGTAGTCGCCGGCCGCGAGACCGGTGAACTCGTACTGCATCTCCGGGTCGTCGGCCGCGCTGCCCGCGGCGTCGGCATCCCAGCGCTCGGCGTCGAAGATCGCGGCCGGCACACCGTTCACGTCGGCAGGGTCGATGGTGATCGCGGCGTCGCCGGCGAAGGTGTTCTCGCCGCCGGCCACCAGGAACGGCGTTGGCGCGGTGTCGGTATCGGCCGACCAGTCCGGCCCTGCATCGTTCGAGGCCACCTGTTCGCCGCCCGAGTTGATGCGGAACAGGACCTGCCCCGGCACAATGACGGTGTCGTCGTCCTGGATCGTCACGCCCGCGGTCGCGGTGCCGATCGCGGCGTTGTCGCTGACGCCGGTGATGGCGATGCTGAAGGCCTCGCTGCCCTCGTTCTGGATCGTGTCCTGCAGGATGTCGATCAGGACGGTAACGTCCGACGAACTGCCCGCGATGGTCACGGTGTCGGTGTAGACGCCGGTCTCGGGATCGAAGGTGGCCGAGGGGGAGGCGTAGTCGTAGTCCGTGCCGGGCGTCGCGCTGCCCGGGGTGATCTCGATGTCGACCAGCACCGTCTCGTCGGCCGGCACGGTCACGTCGGTGGCGATCGAGATCTGCACCTGGCCGTCGCCCTCGCCGACGGTCTGGTCGCCGCTGAGGATCGAGACGGTGGGGTCGACATCGACGCCGACCAGCTGGACGATCTCGATGGCGTTGATCAACGGGTTCTCGACGCCGTGCAGGAACTCGATGTTGAGCTGGCCGTCGGTCACCGTGACCTGGTTCGAGATCATCGCGCCGACCTGGTGGCCAAAGTCGGCGGCAAGGTCGATGTCGTCGAGGCTCGCCAGCACGCTGCCCTCGATGGCGACGTCGAAGACGCGCTGGCCGGGCGCGCTGGTGCCGCCGAAGCCGTTGCCGAGGAAGAGGCGCACGTCGTAGACGCCGGGCGCCACGTCAAAGCCCCACTGCATCTCCGGCGCCGCCGGCGCGTCCCAGCGCTCGGTCTGGAAGACGGCCGCCGGCGTCCCGTCCGGCACGGTGACGCCGGGCGTCACGTTAAAGCCGTTGGTGTTGTTCTGGCCAGGCTCGATCAGGAAGGCGCTGTTGGCGGTGGCAGTGTCGGCCGTCCAGTCCGGGCCGCCATCGGTCGCGGCGACGGCGCTGCCGCCGGCATTGACGCGGTAGAGCACCAGCTCGTCGGCGACGCCGACGGTGACGCTGGCGCTGTCGGTCAGGCCGGTCGTGTCCTCGACGAGGTAGTCGAAGCTCGCCGTCCCCTGGAAGTCGGCGTCCGGCGTGAAGAGCACGAAGTCGTCGCTCAGGTCGCCCGGCGTCGCGTTGTCGTCGAGCACCGCGGTTGCGTTGACCGCGTTCGACACCGATGCAACGGCCAGCGTGTCGCCGTTATTGGCGTCGCTGTCGTTGGCCAGCAGGTCCGCGACCGGGATCACCAGCGCCGTGTTGACGCCGGTGCTGGCAAAGTCGTCGCCCGCCTCGGGCGCGACGGGGCCTTCGGTCGCGACGATCTGGATGTCGTCGAAGACCGCCTGGAAGGTGTCCGCATCGGCCTGTCCGGTGTTCGAGGAGAAGAGCCCGACCGCGAGACCCGACGCCTGGCCCTGCACCGAGTACTCGCCCAGGATCGCCGACATCACCGCCGTCCCCGCCAGCGAGAGCGCGTCGCCGGAGACCGTCGTGGTCCCGCCCGCCGCCGTCTCGTAGGCGACCGTCGGCGTCGCCGTCTCTGCCGCGATGTCGATGCTCAGCGTAACGAAGATCTTCGCCGTCGCCGCCTCGGACACGGCGAAGAGATCGTCGGCCTGCAGGAACGTCTCGGCGACGACGGTGTCGCCGTCCTCGAGCGCGACCTGGATCTCGCCGCTGCCATGCTGGATGGCGACGATCTTGAGGTAGTTCGACTGGTCGCCGGTGCCGAGATAGCCGCCGATCTGCTGCGAGGCGCCGGTAAGCGCGTCGCCCGGGTTGAAGAAGGACCAGGTGACATCGAAGCTCGCCACCGCCGGCGCGAAGGTGACGCCGGTGTGGAAGAGAAACTCGCCGTCGTTCTCGGCCTGCAGCGGGTCGCCCGCGGAGACGAGCTCGACGACCGTCGCGCCGCCGCCCGCGGCCGTGTTGAACTTGACGTTGTCGAGGTTGACGTCCTGCTCGGGGTTGTCGGTCGGCTCCTGGAAGAAGGCCTCGAAGTCGGTGGTGCCGTTGATCATGACGCCGGTCAGGCCGCCGCCGTAACCGTCCGGCCCCGGAAAGTCGTCGCCGGTGCCCGACGCGGCGAAGGACCAGAAGAAGTCCTGCCCCCCCGTGATCACGACGGAGGTGCCGTTGGTGGCGTCGCGGGTGAACGGATCGTCGACGTTGAAGATGCCGTCGTTGTCGAAGTCGGGGTCGTCCGGCAGCACGACGTCGCTCGGCACGAAGACGCTGACCTCGCTCGAGCCGATCTCGGCCACCCAGATCGAGCCGTCGGCGGCCACCGTGATGTCGAGCGGGTTGGCGAGGTTGCCGGCAAAGCCCGGCAGCTGCCAGGCGCCGTCCTCGGCGCCGTTGGGCACGAAGTCGTCGGCGGTGCCGAGCACGCCGTCCTCGCCCGGATCGACGATCGCCTCGACGGCGTCGCCGGTCGCGTTGAGCTTCAGTGCCGCGATGTTGTCGTTGAACTGCGTGACCAGCAGCGCGCCGTCCAGCGCGCCGTCGAACGCCGCACCGTTCGAGTCGTACTCGATGATCCCGTTGGACGACGAACCGATGGTGACCAGGGCGTTGGACTGGTTGCTCGAGCGTTCGACCCGCTCGCCGCTCTCGAGCAGGCGGTCCGGATCGGCGGTGAACTTCGACGGGTCGATGATGAAGCCGTCGGCAATCTGCACCGCGTCGGGCACCTGCGCCGAGAGATCGGGCACGGTGTTGACCGCCAGCGAGCCGTCCGGGTTGCCGTCGTCGCCGTAGACCGTCCAGGACTGGTTCTGGTTGGCCCGGATGGGGTTGGGATGGCCGTAATAGCCCCCGTCCTCGATCAGGAACAGCGGCTCGGGATCGCCGCTGCCGCCGTTGACCGGCGTGTTGATCGCCTCGCCCGCGATGCCGTCGCCATCCTGGTCGGCGCTCTCGATGGCCGGATCGCCGCCGAGATTGCCGTTCGAGCCGTTGTCGAGCGTGTAGAGCTGGCCCGACTGCGTCAGCGCCAGGTCATAGGGGTTGCGGAAGCCGTCGGCATAGATCCGGAACGGCGCATCGGCCGGCACGATGCCCTGGTTGAGCCCGTCATTGCCGCCCCAGGGGCCGTCCTCGTCCATGCCGAACGCGTCCTCGCCGACACCGTCGGTGACGTTCTCGACGTTCGGGTCGTCCAGCGTCGGCAGGTCGTAGACGTAGTCGCGCGCGGTACCGTTCTGCCCGCCGTTCTCATCGGTCAGCACCGGACGGCTGTCGATGTCGTCGAGGTCGATCTCGATGACCGAGCCCGACAGCGCGTATTCGGCGGTGTAGGAGAAGAACTGCGAGGGCGCACCGTTATTGGTGTTGCCACCGATGGTCAGGTAAAGGGAGTTCGTCGCCTCGTCGAGCACCATGCCGTTGTTGGAGTGGTTCTCCTCCGACCGCGGCAGACCGCGGATGATGTCGACCGACTGCCACTCGGTGCCGGTCCAGGTCACGCGCGAGACCACGCCGGAATTGGTGTCGAGATTGACCTCGCCGTTGGTCGAGATCCGCGGGTCGCTGGAGGAGATGTAGAGGACCGGGTTGTCCGCCGTGCCGGTCACGACGACACCGGTGACCTGCCGGTTGCCCGCGCCCGAGAGCGAGCCGTCGTCGTTGTGGTTCTGGATGCCCTTCACGACGCCGAGGCCGTTGGCGAGCGTCAGTTCCTCATGCGCCGTCGCAACGTACTGCCCGTCCTGGATCGACACCGTGAAGGCGTTGATCGATCCGTTCTGCTCGGAGACGTAAAGGCGACCGTCCGGGCCAAACTGCAGCGATGTCGGGTTGTTGAGTACCTGCGAGCCGTCAATCGTGGAATCGAAAGAGCCGACCTGAGCGAACGCGATAGCCATGTTTCCTCCACACTACCATGCGGAACGCATCGCGCGACTTGGAGGCAGGCCTCTCGCCCAAAGGCATATCAAAAGAATTGGAACAGTTATTTTATGTCTTATAGAAAAAACGTTTCTATAACTCCGTCTTCGGCAGTTTCATGCACCTTTGTTTTCCAACTATCAAGCCGACGAGGACGCAACGCAACACGAATTACTTGGGCGGCGCGAACCTTAACCACGCAGCGCCCGTGAAAGGACCCTTCATCAGCCGGAAGGGAATCGCAACAAAATTGCGGTATCGCAAAGC
>JBCBPG010000042.1:0-12827 GCA_039820865.1 Pseudomonadota bacterium | reverse complement strand
CCACCGGCGCGCCGGCGTCCTCGCCCTCCATTCCCGGGAACGGCGCCTGCATCGCGGCCGCCCCCGCCGCCAGCGCCTCGGACTGCAGGCGGCGGCGCATCTCGGCCTCGGCCATCTGGCGCTCGCGCTCGGCCTGCTCCTCCGGCGTCATCAGGCGGATGCCCATCAGCTGGCGCGTGACGTCGCGACGCAGCCGCATCAGCAGGCTCTCGAACAGCTGGAAGGCCTCGGACTTGTACTCGTTCAGCGGATCGCGCTGGGCATAGCCGCGCAGCCCGATGACCGAGCGCAGCTGGTCGAGCTGCACCAGGTGCTCGCGCCAGTGGTGGTCGAGGATCTGCAGCAGCACCTGTTTCTCGACCTGGCGCAGCGTCTCGGCACCGATCGAGCTCTCCTTCTCGCCATAGGCGCCATCGGCGACCTCGTGCAGCCGCTCCGAGAGGATCTCGTCGTCGACGCCCTCCTCCTCGGCCCAGGCCTTGACCGGCAGCTCGGCCGCCAGCACCTCCTGCACCTCGCGCTCCAGCCCCTCGGTGTCCCACTGCTCGGCATAGGCGCGCTTGGGGATGTGGGCGGCGACCAGGTCGTCCAGCACGCTGTGGCGCATGTCGGTGACCGTGTCGGAGAGGTCCTCGACCTCCATGATCTCGCGGCGCTGTTCGAAGATCGTCTTGCGCTGCTCGTTCATCACGTCGTCGAACTTGAGCAGGTTCTTGCGGATGTCGAAGTTGCGCGCCTCGACCTTGCCCTGGGCATTGGCGATCGACTTGTTGACCCAGGTGTGGACGATCGCCTCGCCCTGCTCCAGCCCCAGCCGCTGCAGCATGCTGTCCAGCCGCTCGGACCCGAAGATCCGCATCAGGTCGTCCTGCAGCGAGAGGTAGAAGGTCGACCGCCCCGGGTCGCCCTGCCGGCCCGACCGGCCGCGGAGCTGGTTGTCGATGCGCCGGCTCTCGTGACGCTCGGTGCCCAGCACCCAGAGACCGCCGGCCTCCAGCGCCCTGGCCCTGCCGGCCTCGACCTCGCCCTCGATGCGAGCCGTGATGGCATCCCGCTCTGCCGCGTCCTCGACCCCCACGCAGGCCTCGACCGCCATGAGTTCGGCATTGCCGCCCAGCTTGATGTCGGTGCCGCGGCCGGCCATGTTGGTCGCGATCGTCACCGCGCCGGGGCGGCCGGCCTGGGCGACGATCTGCGCCTCCTGCTCGTGATAGCGCGCGTTCAGCACGTTATGCGGCACGCCGCCCTTCTTCGCGAGGCCCTCGAGATAGGGCACCATCTCGTCAAGATAGGCCGCGTGCTCGGCCATCCGCTTCTGCTCGCTCTCCTTGGCCTCGGCGATGCGCGCGCGCTCGGCCGTCAGCCGCTCGGCGATCGCGCGCAGCGTCTTGGCGTTCTTGAGCATGTCCGAGAGCTGCTCGGACTTCTCGATCGAGGTCGTGCCGACCAGCACCGGCTGGCCGCGGCGCACGGCATCGGCGATCGCCTCGACGATGGCCTCGGCCTTCTCGCCGGCCGTGCGATAGACTTGGTCGTCGTCGTCGATGCGCGCGACCGGCAGGTTGGTCGGCACCTCGACCACGTCCAGGCCGTAGATCGACTGGAACTCCTCGGCCTCGGTCAGCGCCGTGCCGGTCATGCCCGCCAGCTTGTCGTAGAGGCGGAAGTAGTTCTGGAAGGTCACCGAGGCCATCGTCTGGTTCTCGGGCTGGATCTGCACGCCTTCCTTCGCCTCGACCGCCTGGTGCTGGCCGTCGCCCCAGCGCCGGCCCTCCATCATGCGGCCGGTGAACTCGTCGATGATGATGACCTTGTCGTTCTTCACGATGTAGTCGCGGTCGCGCAGGAAAATCTTGTGCGCGGTCAGCGACTTGTTGAGGTGGTGCAGCAGGCTGATCGATTCCGGGTCGTAGAGGCTGGCGCCCTCCTTCAGGTGCCCGGCCTCGCGGAGCAGCGCCTCGGCATGCTCGTTGCCCTCGTCCGTCAGCACGCAGGTGCGCTGCTTTTCGTCCAGCTCGAAGTCCGCCTCGACCAGCCCGCGCACCGCCACGTCGGCCGCCTGGTACAGCTCCGACCGGTCCTCGACCGGCCCCGAGATGATCAGCGGCGTGCGCGCCTCGTCCACCAGGATCGAGTCGACCTCGTCCACGATCGCGAAGGCATGGCTGCGCTGGGTCATGTCCTCCAGCCGGAACTTCATGTTGTCGCGCAGGTAATCGAAGCCGAGCTCGTTGTTCGTCGCGTAGGTGACGTCGCAGAGATAGGCATCGCGCCGCTCGGCATCGCCGAGGCCCGGCACCACGACGCCCGTCGTCAGCCCGAGAAAGCCGTAGACCCGGCCCATCCATTCCGCATCGCGGCGGGCGAGATAGTCGTTCACGGTCACGACATGCACGCCGCGACCGGTCAGCGCGTTGAGATAGACCGGCATGGTGGCGACCAGCGTCTTGCCCTCGCCGGTCTTCATCTCGGCGATCGAGCCCTGGTGCAGCACGATGCCGCCCATGATCTGGACGTCGAAAGGCCGCAGCCCCAGCGCCCGGCGCGCCGCCTCGCGCGCGTTGGCAAAGGCTTCGGGCAGCAGGTCGTCAAGCGAGGCGCCGTTCGAATAGCGCTCCTTCAGCTTGACGGTGGTCTCGCGTATCTGCTCGTCCGTCATCGCCTCGAAGGTCGGCTCGAGTGCGTTGACGGCCGCCACGATCGGCTGCATCCCCTTGATCTTGCGATCATTCGTGCTGCCGAAGAGGCGCTTGGCGACGCCGCCCAGACCCAACATGTTCAAGCCAGCCATCCCTTCGCGCTCCCCCGGTCCGGCCCCCTTCGGCAGAACCCTTCTCACCCGCGCGCCCTGTCGGCGGATGCCGTCGGCCCCGGCCGCCGAACCCGGCGCCGGAGCGGTCCCCACCCGCCCGTGAAAGCGGACCGCGCAGCGCTTGCCCCGCCGCGCTCCTACCCGCTACAGACGGTCGGCGCGTGAAGCGCCGAGACGAGGGCCCGCCGGCCCGCTACGCGGCGGGCCGAAAACCGAGGCTCATGTATTTGGCGCCCCGTGGGCTGTCAACGCGACGGCCCCCGCGTGCTGCGCCCGAGGAGACAGCGCCGTGACCACCTGCCCCCCCACCGAGTGGCCCCTGAACCCGGCCCGGTCGCCGGTCTGGCGCCTGCCCGCGGCCGCCAGCGTCGCGCTCGCCCTCGCCATGGCGCCCGCACCCGCACCCGCGCAGGAGAGCGGGACGCCCGCCGAAGCCGAGGCCGAAGCCGGGGCCGAAGCCGAGGCTCCTGCCGAAGCACCCGCGCCGACCCCCGCCCCGGAGGCCGCGGCCGCCCCGACGCCCGAGGCCGGCGACACCATCGCCACGGTCGACGGCACCGAGCTCCGCCTCGGCGAGGTCATCGTGCTGCGCCGCGACCTGCCCGAGCAGTACCAGCAACTTCCTGACGAAATCCTCGCCCGCGGCCTGATCGAGCAGCTGATCGACCAGCAGCTCCTGGCCGATGCCGCCGTCGCCGACGGTCTCGACACCGTGCCGGCCACCGCCTTCACGATTGCCAACCGCCGCCGCGCCGTGCTGGCCGAGGCCTACCTCCTCGCCCGCATCAACGAGCAGGTCAACGAGGAGAGCGTGCGCGCGCGCTACGAGGCCGAGCTCGGCGGCGCCGAGCCCGAGCAGGAGATCCAGGCCAGCCACATCCTGGTCGAGACGCAGGAGGCCGCGCAGGGCCTGCGCGACCAGCTCGACGGCGGCGCCGACTTCGCCGAGCTTGCCCGCGAGCACGGCACCGACGGCACGGCCCAGCGCGGCGGCGATCTCGGCTTCTTCACCCGCGAGGAGATGGTCCCGCCCTTCGCCGAGGCCGCCTTCGCGCTCGAGATCGGCGAGATCGGCGGCCCGGTCGAGACCCAGTTCGGCTGGCACGTGATCCTCAAGGCCGCCGAGCGCGACCGCGAGCCGCCGGCCTTCGAGCAGGTCGCCGCCCAGCTCACCCAGCAGATGCGCACCGAGGCCCAGCGCGCCGTGATCGCCGAGCTGCGCGAGGCCGCCACGGTCGAGATCACCGAGCCCGGCGCACCCGCAGCGGCCATCCGCGACGAAAGCCTTCTGGCCCCGGCCGAGTAACGGGCGCTATGCAAGGCGGTGCCGGTGTGATCGCCGGCGCATGCACTGGCATGGCCCTTGCGTCAGGGGCCGTGCTCCCCGTTCCGGCGCCGCCCTGCCGGAGCAGCGTGCCCCCGGCGTAGTCGAGCTTGAGCGAGGACGGGCGAAGGATGAACGACGAACCCGAGACGCCCGCCGAGCGGCTGGCCACCCTGCGCGCGGCGCGCCATGCGCTGGACACCGAGATCGACGAGCTCGAAGCGACGCTCGGCCCCAAGGTCTCGCCGCTGAAACCCGGCGCCTTCCCCGACCTGCCCCAGGTCGCGGGCCTGACGCTCGCCACCGGCGCGACCGGCAGCAAGTATCGCGGCCGCGACGACGTGCTGCTGGCCCGCCTCGAGGCCGGCACCGCCATCGCGGGCACGCTGACCCGCTCGGCCACCCGCTCGGCCCCCGTCATCTGGTGCGAGGGCCGCCTCGCCGCGCGGCGCGGGGGCACCACGGGCCCCGCCGGTCTGATCGTCAATGCCGGTAACGCCAACGCCTTCACAGGCACCCACGGCATGGCCGCGGTCGAGCGCATCGCGGCCGCGACGGGCGAGGCGCTGGGCACCGACGACGTCTTCCTCGCCTCGACCGGCGTGATCGGCGAGCCGCTGGACGACGACGCCATCCGCGGCCATCTCGCCGCCATGGCCGCCCGCCTGGCGCCCGCCACTGCGCCCGGCCAGCCCGCCGCGGGCGGGGCCGCCGCCAGCGGCTGGGAGCGCGCCGCCCGCGCGATCATGACCACCGACACCTTCCCCAAGGGCGCAGGGACGACCATCGACCTCGACGGAACGCCCGTCGCCATCGCCGGCATCGCCAAGGGCTCGGGCATGATCGCGCCCGACATGGCGACGATGCTGGCCTTCGTCTTCACCGATGCCGCGATCGACCCCGCGCTCCTGCAGGACATCGCCGCGCACAAGGTCGAGACCACCTTCAACGCGATCACCGTCGACGGCGACACCTCGACCTCGGACACCCTGCTGATCGCCGCCACGGGCGCATCGGGCGCCAGGCCGATCACCACGGGGAACGACCCGCGCCTGCCCGCCGTCGTTCAGGCGCTTGAGGGCGTGATGCGCGACCTCGCGCTGCAGATCGTGCGCGACGGCGAGGGCGCGACCAAGCTCGTCCGCATCACCGTCACCGGCGCCGAGGACGACCGCGCCGCACGCACCGTCGGCCTCTCGATCGCCAACTCGCCGCTGGTCAAGACCGCCATCGCGGGCGAGGACGCCAACTGGGGCCGCATCGTCATGGCCGTCGGCAAGGCCGGCGAGAAGGCCGACCGCGACCGTCTCTCGATCAGCTTCGGCACCCTCGTCGTGGCCGAGAACGGCTGGCGCGCGCCCGGCTACGACGAGGCGCAGGCCAGCGCCTACATGCGCCGCGAAGAGATCAATATCGGTGTCGATCTCGGTATCGGACGGGGCGTCGCGAGCGTCTGGACCTGCGACCTGACGCATGGCTACGTCACGATCAACGCGGACTACCGCTCGTGAAACTGGTCCTCGTCGCGGCGGTCGCGCTGATCGACGCCGACGGCCGTGTCCTGCTCACGCAGCGTCCTGTGGGCAAATCCATGGCGGGATTGTGGGAGTTCCCCGGTGGCAAGGTCGAGCCGGGAGAGACGCCGGAAGCCTGCCTGATGCGCGAGATGGAGGAGGAGCTCGGCGTATCGACTTGGGAAAGCTGTCTTGCACCGCTTACGTTCGCCTCGCATGGCTACGAGGACTTCCATCTATTGATGCCGCTCTACGCCTGCCGAAAATGGAAAGGTATTCCCAGCGGCAGAGAGGGCCAGCAACTTGCCTGGGCCAGCAAATCGGCGCTGCGTCGTTACGAGATGCCGCCCGCGGATGTACCATTAATTGCCATCCTTCAGGATTGGTTATGACACAATTTGGTACGACTCACGACAAAGTTTTGGGGTTGTCTCACGCATGGCAGTGAAGGCCATCGAACTAGCGTCGTGGGAAATGAGTCGCATGCGTCCGCACGAATTCATGTCGGGCGTGGCGTCGGCGGCCCTGCGAGACGCCACGGGGTCGGTTCCCGACCTGCACTGGCACCCCGACATGGGGCTGCCGGACGAGATCGAGGTGAACGAAAAGACGCTCCGGCGTCTCTGCCTGGCGATGGCCCGCTGGTCGATCCGACTGGGTGAGGGCAGCCTCGCCTCGATCGGCATCTGGCGTGGCTGGGCCGCGCTGGGCGACCGCGCCGACAGCATCGTGATCGAGTCCGGCCGGCGCCGCCCGCTCGGCCGCGCGCCGGACCGCGTGCCCGATGACGAGGACATGGCCGCCATCCGCGCCGCCGCCGCGGCGGCGGGCGGCTCGCCCCCCATCGCCACCATCGCCGACGAGACCGAGCGCGTCGCCGTCACGCTGACCGACGTCCTGCCCTCCGACACCCGCATGGCGCGCCCCTGGGGCAGCGCCTTCGACCGCCACCGCATCCTGTTCATCCGCCGCCCGATCCTGACCCCCGCACGGCTCGAGCGCTCGCTCTCGCTCTCGGCGCTGCAGTCGGAGTTCGAGCCGGACTGGGACCGTGCGCTGGCGCGCATCGTCCGGCGCCAGGAGGAGGCCGAGCCCTACGACTTCGTCAGCCTCAGCGCGCCCAGTTTCGGCGAGCGCCTGGCCGAGATGGTCGAGCGCATCCGCAACGCCCCGGGCGGCAGCCAGCTGCGCATCGTGGTGACCGGTGCCCCGCAGACGCTGCGCTCGATCCCCGGGGTCGACAGCGTGGTGCTGGCCGATGGCAGGCCCGAGCGCCTGCTCGACGCGATCTTCGACCTGATCCGCCGCCCCCGCGGGGCCGATGCGGGCGCGATGGAGGAGGTGCCGGCGATGATCGGCCGCCACATCATGGTGGTCGAGGACGTCGCGATGAACCGGGCGCTGCTCGAGGCGATGCTGGCGCCGACGGGCGCCGCACTCTCGCTGGTCGCCGATGGCGAGTCCGCGATCCAGCGCACCCGCGACCGCCCGCCCGACGTGGTGCTGATGGACATCCAGCTGCCCGACATGAGCGGGCTCGAAGTCACCCGCCGCCTCCGCGAGATCACGCCCTCGGCCCATGTCGTCGCGCTGACCGCCCATGCCCGCACCAGCGACCGCGCGCGCTACCTCGCCGCGGGGATGGACGACTACCTGGCCAAGCCGATCCGCGTCGACGATCTCTACGCCACCCTGCGCCGCGCCCTCGACTGACCGCGTCCTGCGCGGACGTCAGCCGGGCTTGGCCAGCAGCGCCTCGAAGAACTTGGTCTGCACCCGCGCCGTGCGGTGATAGACCAGATCCCAGCCCTCGAGCGGATAGTCCTCGAAGCGGAGCTCGATATCGTCGAACGGGATCCGCGTCTCCTTCCAGGCCTTGAAGAAGAAGCTCCCACCCGGGCGCAGCAGCCGGAACATCTCGGCCACGTAATGGGCGATCTGGTCCTTCCGCATCTCGTGCAGCGACGAGATGTTGATGAAGTAGTCGGCCCAGCCCTCGGGCATGAGCGGCAGCTGGTGCGGCTGGAGGCAGACGATGTCGGCGGCCTCGATCTCGGCGCGCACGGTCTCGAAATCGTCGAAGGGGCGGAAGGCGAAGACCCTCTTCTCGGGGAACACGGCCTCCATGTAGGTCTGCGCGATCGCCAGCGCCGGCGGAATGTCGACCATCACGTACTGGCAGCCGGGATGCAGGCGCTGGATGACATAGGCCGTGCGGCCGTAGCCGCCGCCCAGCTCGCAGATCCGCCGCGCCGCCATCAGCCGCCCGCCCTCGTCCATCGCGTCCGCCTCGAGCACCGAGTTCGCGATGTCCTGCGAGATCAGCGTGCCGCCCATCCGGATGTCGGGCGGATTGCCGAAGGCGGGTTCCTCGACCTTGGCCATCGCGTCGGGGCAGACCTTGCAGGCATAGCGCCAGGTGAGCTGCGTCATGAAGTTGAGGGCCAGCGACTCTATCAGCGGCACCAGGTCGTGCTTCAGCGGAAAGAATGTCGCCGCCGCCGCCTTGAGCGTCTCGACCGGCCCCAGCGCGCGCACCAGGAACACGATCATCGGGTTCCAGGGCCGCACCCGCATCCAGGTGAAGTAGTGCTTGACGACCGTGCGCTTGAAGTTCTCGACCCCGCCGGTGTCGATCTGTGCGTTGTTGGTCCGGTTCAGGTGCACCCAGTACTCGGAGGGGTGATAGACCCGGTCCGATTTCTCGAACTCGGTGGTCATGAAACGGTTGAGTTCGGCAAAGCTCATCGACATCGCTGATCCCCGTCGCGCCCGGGCTGGCCGTGCCGCCCGCGATTTCGCGTTCACTGTCCCGAAATGCCGCAGCGATGTGGCGCGATTATGGACAGTCAGCAGCGCCGCTCAGCCGGTCCGGCGGCTGGCTCCGGCCACGTCCCCGGCCGCGTTCTCGGGAGCGTCTGCGGGCGCCGACAGGGCCTGCCGCTCGGCCTGGGCGGCGGCGGCGGCGGCGCCGAAGGCCTCCCAAAGCAGGCGGTGCAGCGGGTCGGTCGCGGGCTCGTACTCGGCATGCCACTGGACGCCGAGGGCAAAGCGCCGCGCGCCCGTGACCGAGACCGCCTCGATCGTGCCGTCCCCGGCCCGCGCCTCGACCGCCATGCAGGCGGCCAGTCCCCAGAGCGCCTGGCCGTGGAGCGAGTTGGTGACGACCGGCCCCTCGCCCAGGATCGCGGCCAGCCGCCCGCCCGGCGTCAGCGCGATCTCGTGGCGGGGGCGGAAGATCACCGCCGGGTCCTTCTCCTCGGGCGGCATGCGGTGGTTCATGCGCCCCGGCTCGTCGCGGATCTCGGGATGCAGCGTGCCGCCGAAAGCCACGTTCATCTCCTGGATGCCGCGGCAGACGCCGAAGACCGGCTTGCCGGCGGCCACCATCGCGCGGACGAGCGGCAGGACCACCCCGTCGCGCCCGCGGTCGAAGGGCCCGTGACGCCCGTCGTCCTCGCCCCCCCAGATCTCGGGATGCACGTTCGCACGCCCGCCCGTCAGCACCAGCCCGTCCAGCAGCTCGCACCAGTGGTCGGTTGCCGCTGCCGCCGTCATGCCAGGGATCACGACCGGCGTGCAGCCGGACGGCGCTATGATCGCCTCCAGCGTCCGGTCGTTGGCGACCTGGGCGTGGTAGAGGTCGTTGACGAAGACCGTGTTCGCGCTCACCCCCACCAGGGGGCGGCGCGTGCCGGGCGGGGGCGGCGGCTCGAGCCCCGGCCCCTCGATCTCGCGATCGCCGCTCAGATCTGCTTCTCGGGCATGGTCACCACCAGCCCGTCGAGCGCGGCGGTGACCTTGAGCTGGCAGGTGAGGCGCGAGCGCTCGCCCGGGTTCAGCGCGAAGTCGAGCATGTCGGCCTCCATCTCCTCCTTCGCCGGCAGCTTGTCGAACCAGTCGGGATGGACATAGGCGTGGCAGGTCGAGCAGGCGCAGGCGCCGCCGCAGTCGGCGTCGATACCGGGAACGCCGTTCTTGACCGCGCCCTCCATGACGGTAAGGCCCTCGGCGACCTCGACCGTGTGCTCGGTCCCGTTGTGCTCGATGTAAGTGATCTTCGGCATTGCGCCCGCCTTCTGAGAGATTCCCTGCTTTGCCGCTCTCTAGCCCGGTCGGGAAGGCTCCGCCAAGGGCGCTTCATCCCGAGCCGCGGCAGGAGGCGTGTCGCCCCCAGCCACCGCCTGCACGACCCGTGCCGAGGCGAAGGGCACGCTGACGACCGAGGGCACCTCCGTCGGTGGCGCGGCGGCGATGCGGGCCATCAGGAACCGCCCCGTGACGATCACCGCGACGACGCCCATCAGCGCCGCCGCCATCGCCTGCACCGCGACCGCGCCACCGGCGCCCATCGTGCCCGCCAGCACCAGGGCCAGCAGCGGGATCACCGCGGCATCGCGCGTCCAGTTGATCCCCGTCGACCAGAGCGGGCGGCCGAGGTTGTTGCAGGCGGCGTTCGACACGAAGAGCCAGCCGGAGAAGAGCCAGGCGCCGGCGCCGAAGGTGGTGAAGGCCGTCACGACCTCGACCCCCGCGCCCCGCACGCCGAAGCCCTGCAGGATGAGCGGCGTCAGCATCCACAGCACCGCCCAGACGACGCCGACATAGACCGCCGTGAAGATCAGCGCATCGCGATAGGCCGAGCGGATGCGATCGGGCAGCCCGGCCCCGCGGTTCTGCCCAAGGATCGGGCCGATGGCGCCCGAGAGGGCCAAGAGACCGCCGAAGGCGACGGCCGAGAGCCGGCCCACGACCGCCCAGCCCGCCACCGCCTCGTCCCCGTGCTCGGCCACCACGCGGGTGAGATAGGCGTTGCCGAAGGGGGTGGAGAGCTGGGTCGCCACCGCCGGCATCGCGATCGCGCCGATCGCCCGCAAGTCGCCCAGGAACCGCGACCGCCCCGGCAGCGCCAGCAGGTCGTAGCGCCGGGTGACATAGGCAAGCCCGATCCCCGCCAGCACCAGGCGCGAGATCACCGAGGCGATGGCCGCGCCGTCGAGGCCGAGCCCCAGCCCGAAGATCAGCAGCGGGTCCACCGCCGCCGCCACCGCGCCGCCGGCCAGCGTCACCTGCATCGCCCGCCGCCCGTCGCCGGCCGCACGCAACAGCCCGCCCGTGATCATCCCGATGCCGAGCAGCGGGACCGAGGGCACCACGATCGCGAGGAACCGCGCGCCGAGCTCCAGCGTCCGCCCCTCGGCCCCCAGCGCCGCCAGCCCCTCGTGGCGGAAGGCGAGCGCGCCGATGCCCACCAGCGTCAGCCCCGAGACCAGGACGATCATCGCACTGCCCGCGGCCTCGCGCGCGCCGGCATCGTCGCCCGCCCCGATCGCGCGGCTCACGATGGCGCTGGCCGCGATCGCCAGCCCGATCGAGACCGAGATGATGAAGAACTGGAACGTGCCGGCAAAACCGATCGCCGCCGCCAGTTCCTGCTGCCCCAGCATCGAGATGTAGAAGAGGTTGATCGCGTCCACGAGGAACAGCGCCATCAGCCCCAGCGCGCCCGTCGAGGTCATCACCACGACATGGCGCATCGTCGAGCCCGTCGTGAACCGCGCCTCGCTCATGCCGCCCCCGGGTGCCTGCCGCGCGAGCCCGGTGCGGGGCCCGAACCCTCTCTAGCGGCGCTACTCGGCCGGCGCCAGCCGCGCGGCCAGCGTCGTCTCGCGCCCGGGTTCGGGGTGGCGGGGGACGATCAGGGCCAGCGCCAGCGAGGCGAAGGCCAGCGCCGCGGCCAGCAGGAACACCCCGCCCGGCTGCCAGAGCCAGAGCAGCCCCAGCGGCGCCGGCAGGGCAACGGCCGCGATGTGGTTGATCGTGAAGCTGACGGCCGCCGTCGGCGCCTGGTCGGCCGGGTCGGCGATCTTCTGGAAGTAGGTCTTGTGCGCGATCGCCAGGCTGAACAGCATGTGATCGACGATGTAGAGCACGATCGCGAGCCAGACGCCGATGTCGAAGAAATAGATCGCCGCATAGAGCGCGAAGACCACGATCAGCCCGTTGTACTCGACCACCAGCGCCCAGCGCTCGCCGAAGCGCTCGATCAGCCTGCCCGCCCGCGGCGCGAACCAGATCACGAAGAGATAGTTCACCAGCATCAGCGCGGTGACCTCGTGGACCTCCAGCCCGAACCTCTCGACCATCATGAAGGGGGCGAAGACGACGAAGATCTGCCGCCGCGCCCCGCCGATGAACTCGAGCAGGTAGTAGAGCCAGTAGCGCCGGCGCAGCACCATCTTCTTGTGCTGCACCACCGGCCCCTCGAAGCGCGGATAGACGACCCAGGCAATGACCGCGATGCCGGCGCAGGCGAGACCCGCGGTCCAGTACACCGCCTCGTAGGAGACCTCGAAGACGCGCCAGACGAGGATGATGCCGCCGAAGACCAGCAGCGCGCCGAAACTCTGCGCCGCCCGCACACGGCCCATCAGGTAGGGCGCATTGGCCTTCTTGAACCACTGCAGCTGCAGCGACTGGCTGATCGTCTCGTAGTAGTGAAAGCCGATCGACGAGACGAAGGTCGTCAGCATCAGCCCCCAGAAGGTGTCGAGATTGCCCGTCACCGCCGTGCCGAGGCCGAGCAGGATGAGCGACAGATACGCCACCGTCTGCTCGCGGAAGGCCAGCAGCACGAAGATCACGAGAAAGGCCAGGAACCCCGGGATCTCGCGCACGACATGCAGCCAGCCGATGTCCAGCCCGTCGAAGGCCGCCCGCTCGACCACGAAATTGTTGAGCAGCGCCATCCAGGTCGAGAAGGCGAGCGGCGAGGCGACCGCCATCAGCATCAGCAGCGCCTCCGGCCGGCGCCACCACGGCAGGTGGTCGACCTCGTGCACCGGGACGCTCCGGGAGGCCACAGCCCGCGCCACCGACCCCGTCATGCCTCTGCCCCGTTCATGCCCCGGCATAAACCGCCTGCCGCCGCGCGGAAACCCGCCGCCGCGCATGCCTGCCATGCCCGGCCGCGCGGCCGAAATGGCGCATGACACCAGGAGCCGGGCGCCCAAGATCGCGATCACGAGGCCAGCAATCGCGATCCCGAACGAAGCGACGGGCGAGCTCTCCGGACCCAGGATCGCACTCGCTGCACCTTCGTAAACGCTAGCCGCCGGCGTTCCGCCCGAGCGCGCCTCCGAGCAGAAGTCAAAGGTCAGACAGGCGGCCAAGGCAT
>JBCBPG010000041.1:0-12889 GCA_039820865.1 Pseudomonadota bacterium | reverse complement strand
GTGGACGAGACGCGGCGCCAGGGCGTCATCCCCGCGGGCGACTATGTCGAGCTGGCCGTCGCGGACGAGGGCACCGGGCTCAACGACGTCATGATCGACAAGGTGTTCGACCCGTTCTTCACCACCAAGGCCCAGGGCGAGGGGACGGGCCTCGGCCTCTCCACCGTCTACGGCATCGTCAAGCAGTCGGGTGGCATGGTCTTTGCCGAGAACCGGCCCGAGGGCGGTGCCTGCTTCCGCATGCTGTTGCCTCGCGTGGAAGTCGTGGCCGAGCAGGTGACGCCGGAGCGCACGCGCCCCGCGGCGACCATGGACCTGACCGGCCACGGCTCGGTCCTGCTGGTCGAGGACGAGGCGGCCGTACGCTCCTTCGCCGCGCGCGCGCTCAAGCTCCGCGGCTACGACGTGGTGATCGCCGAGGAGGCGGAGGAGGCGCTCCAGATCCTCGAGGACGGCGACCGGCGCTTCGACCTGATCGTCTCGGACGTGATGATGCCGGGCATGGACGGGCCCAGCTTCGTGGCCAAGGCGCGCGAGATGCGCCCGAACGTGCGGGTGCTCTTCGTCTCGGGCTATGCCGAGGAGGCGTTCCACAAGCAGATCGACCGCCCGGAATACGCCTTCCTGGCCAAGCCGTTCTCGCTGACCGAGCTGACGGCCAAGGTCAAGGAGGTGCTGGCGCGCGAGCCGGCCGCCTGACCGGAAGCGTTGCGTGGCGACCCGCCACGCCGTGCGCTCCGCTTAACCCGCTGTTCACCACGCCCGCCCAGCCTCGCAGGTGGTGCTGCTGCCCGACGGTCTTGTGTGCGGTGGTGTGCGCGGCCGGCCCGGTCGGATTGGCCCTGTTAACGGGTTCGGGAATGTGCGAACATTTGCTGAACAAGGGCGAGTTGAATCGACCCGGGCCCCGTGATGGGTTGAATAGGAGTTGAGCAGGTGGACCAGCAGATCATGAAACTCGACGAGAGGCGTGCCATGGACAAGCAGAAGGCCCTCGAGAGCGCGCTCGCCCAGATCGAGCGGAGCTTCGGCAAGGGCTCGATCATGCGCCTCGGCCAGCAGCAGGGGCTCGATATCGAGGCGATCTCGACCGGCTCGCTCGGTCTGGACATCGCCCTCGGCGTCGGCGGGCTGCCCAAGGGCCGCATCATCGAGATCTTCGGGCCGGAGAGCTCGGGCAAGACCACGCTCGCGCTGCACACGGTGGCCGAGGAGCAGAAGAAGGGCGGCATCTGCGCCTTCGTCGATGCCGAGCATGCGCTCGACCCGGTCTATGCGCGCAAGCTGGGCGTCAATGTCGACGACCTGCTGATCAGCCAGCCCGATGCCGGCGAGCAGGCGCTGGAGATCACCGATACGCTGGTCCGCTCGGGCGCGGTGTCGATGATCGTGGTCGATTCGGTCGCCGCGCTGACCCCGCGCGCCGAGCTGGAGGGCGACATGGGCGATGCCCAGGTCGGTGCCCAGGCGCGGCTGATGAGCCAGGCGATGCGCAAGCTCACCGGCTCGATCTCGCGGTCGAAATGCATGGTGATCTTCATCAACCAGATCCGCATGAAGATCGGCGTGATGTTCGGCTCGCCCGAGACGACGACCGGCGGCAACGCGCTCAAGTTCTACTCCTCGGTGCGCCTCGACATCCGTCGCATCGGCACGATCAAGGACCGTGACGACGTCATCGGCAACCAGACCCGCGTCAAGGTGGTGAAGAACAAGGTCGCACCGCCCTTCAAGCAGGTCGAGTTCGACATCCTCTACGGCGAGGGGATCTCGAAGATGGGCGAGCTGATCGATCTCGGCGTCAAGGCCGGCGTGATCGACAAGTCGGGCGCCTGGTACTCCTACGGCGACCAGCGGATCGGCCAGGGCAAGGAGAACGCGCGTCAGTTCTTCAAGGACAATGGCGACATCGCGCTCGCGGTCGAGGACAAGATCCGCGCGGCGCACGGGCTCGACTTCGACATGGGGTCGTCGGACCACGACGAGGACGGCGTCGTCGAGGCCTGAGCGACCGTGCATGGCCGGCTTGTGCCAAGGGGTCTTGGCGCGGGCCGGTCTGTCACATAACTTACATCGTCCTGTTGCAAAGGAGCGGGACGATGACGCTGATCGGGGAAATTGCCCGCGCTGTCGCGGGCGCCGTTCGCCACTGGGCCGCCTGCCGCAAGGCGATCCGGGAGCTTGAGGCCTACCAGGCCTACCAGCTGGCGGATCTGGGAATCACGCGGGACCAGATCGAGGACTACGTGACCGGTGCGCCGCTGCCGGGCGGCGAGCGCCGGTCCGAGGTCCCCGCACCGTATCGCCGGACCACGCCCGTCGGGCATCGGGGCCAGGTGGTGGCGTTCGCCCCCCGCCGCGTGTTCCAGCGCGTCGTCTGACGCCGGCTCACCAGCCGGGGAGCGGCACCCCGGCCGAGGCCTCGACGGCGCGCCGATAGGCCAGCGCCGCGACCGCGAAGTCGCCGATCGCCACACCCCGGAAGACGAAGGCCGAGGGGCGGGTGCGCGCCGCGGGCAGGGCCAGCCTGCCGGCCACCAGCGTGGCGAGATCCCCGGCGACCAGCGCGGGATCGACCATCTTCCGCGCGCTCGCTGCCTCCTGCACAAGGCTGTCGATGACAACCGGGGCCAGGGCCGGCATCCCCTCCGGCACCCAGGGCAGCGCGAGATCGGTGATGGCGGCGAAGGCGCCGGGCTTCAGCCAGCGGGCATCAAGGAACGGTGCGAGGTCGAAGTTGAGCGTGACCGAGGTGACGACGATGTCGGCGCCCTCCAGCGCATCGCGCGGCGTCTCGCAGACCGTGGCCGCCAGCCCCATGGCGCGAGCCTTGTCGCAGAGCCGGTCGAGATTGGCAGGGCCGCGGCCCACGGCCCGCATCTCGGCCAGCGGGAAGAGGGCGGCCATGGCGTCGAGGTGGCTCCGCGCCTGCACGCCGGTGCCGACGAAGGCGATCACGCGCGAGGCAGGGTCGGCCATCCGCGCCGCCGCCACCGCGCTGAGCGCCGCCGTGCGCACGCCCGTCACCCAGCCTGGCGCCATCAGCGCGCGGAGGACACCGGTGCGGCTGTCGAGCAGGAGCATGGCGCCCTCGATCCCCGCCAGACCCCGCGACGGGTTGTCGGGCGCCACGGTCACGGTCTTGAGCACCGTCAGCGCGGGATCGTCGGCCGTCGACAGCGTCGCCATCATGTAGCGCCCGTCGCCCGGCACGATCGCCGCCTTGGGGGCGGTGGCGACGCGGCCCGCATCCTCGGCCAGGATCGCGGCCTCGACGGCGTCGCGGATCTCGTCGGGCCCGATCCCGAGGCCCGCCAGCACCGGGTCGGTCAGCATCAGCGGCGCATCGGTCATCGGCGGCTCCTCCTCGCCCCGAGCCTAGGCGCGGCGCTTGCCCGCTGGCCACCCTGCCTGTCGGCCCGCCTGCTGGACAGCCTGCCGTGGCACCGATACATCCCGGCCACCTGACGCGCGCACGGGATGCCCCATGGCCAGCCTCAACGACATCCGCACCACCTTCCTCGACTACTTCGACAAGAACGGTCACGCCGTGGTGGCGTCCTCGTCGCTGGTGCCGAAGAACGACCCGACGCTGATGTTCACCGCCGCCGGCATGGTGCAGTTCAAGAACCTCTTCACCGGGATCGAGCACCGCGACTACACGCGCGCGGCGACCAGCCAGAAATGCGTGCGCGCGGGCGGCAAGCACAACGACCTGGACAACGTCGGTTACACGGCACGACATCTGACCTTCTTCGAGATGCTCGGCAACTTCTCCTTCGGCGACTACTTCAAGGAGGATGCGATCCCCTTCGCCTGGGAGCTGGTGACCAGGGGCTTCGGTCTGCCGGAGGAGCGGCTCTGCGTCACCGTCTACCACGACGACGAGGAAGCGGTCGGGATCTGGAAGAAGCTCGGCGTGCCCGAGGGCAGGATCATCCGCATCGCGACGGACGACAACTTCTGGACCATGGGGCCCACGGGGCCCTGCGGGCCGTGCTCCGAGATCTTCTACGACTATGGCGATCACGTCTGGGGTGGGCCGCCGGGCTCGCCCGAGGAGGACGGCGACCGCTTCGTCGAGATCTGGAACCTCGTCTTCATGCAGTTCGAGCAGTATGACGACGGGCGGCCGCGGACCGACCTGCCGCGCCCCTCGATCGACACGGGCATGGGGCTGGAGCGCATCGGCTCGGTCCTGCAGGGCAAGAACGACGTCTACGACACCGACCTGATGCGCGCGCTGATCGAGGCCTCGGCCCAGGCCTCGGGCGCCGATCCCGACGGGCCGGGTAAGACGCATCACCGCGTGATCGCCGACCACCTGCGCTCGACCTCGTTCCTGATGGCGGACGGCGTGCTGCCCTCTAACGAGGGCCGCGGCTATGTGCTGCGCCGGATCATGCGCCGCGCGATGCGCCACGCCCACCTGCTGGGCGTCGACCGGCCGCTGATGCATCGCCTGGTGCCGGAGCTGGTGCGCCAGATGGGCCAGGCTTTCCCGGAGCTGGTCACAGCGCAGGGCCTCATCGCCGAGACGCTGGAGCGCGAGGAGATCCGCTTCCGCCGCACGCTCGATCGGGGGCTCTCGCTGCTGGAGGAGGAGGTCGCGGACCTGGCCGAGGGCGGGCAGCTCGCCGGCGAGACGGCCTTCAAGCTCTACGACACCTACGGCTTCCCGCTCGACCTCACGCAGGACGCACTCCGCGAAAAGGGCCTCGGCGTCGATACCGACGGCTTCGACGCCGCGATGGCCGAGCAGAAGGCCAAGGCGCGCGCGGCCCACAAGGGCACCGGCGACGCGGCCGAGGAGGCGGTGTGGTTCGAGATCCTCGAGCGCGCCGGCGCGACCGAGTTCCTGGGCTATGACGGCGAGCGCGCCGAGGGCGTGGTCGCCGCCGTCGTCGTTGCGGGCGCCGAGGCAGCCGAGGCCGGCGAGGGCGCCGAGGTCGCGCTGGTGATGAACCAGACACCCTTCTACGCCGAGGCCGGCGGCCAGGTCGGCGACACCGGCACGATCGAGGGGCCGGACGGCACGGTGCGTGTCACGGATGTGAAGAAGCGCGCGGGCGGTGTCTCGGTGCATCTGGGCGTCGTCGAGCGGGGGCGGATCGCGGCGGGCGACGCCGTTCGGCTGACGGTCGATGCCGCGCGGCGGGCGGCGATCAGGGCCAACCACACGGCCACGCACCTGATGCACGAGGCGCTCCGCGGCACGCTGGGCGATCACGTTGCCCAGCGCGGCTCGCTGGTCGCGCCCGACCGGCTGCGTTTCGACTTCGTGCAGAACGACGCGATGAGCCCGGCGCAGATCGCCGCGGTCGAGACCGAGGTGAACGACCTGATCCGCCAGGACGCGCCCGTCACCACCCGCCTCATGACCCCCGACGACGCCGTGGCCGAGGGGGCGCGCGCGCTCTTCGGCGAGAAGTACGGCGAGGAGGTGCGCGTCGTCTCGATGGGCCGGCGCACGGCCGGCCACATGGGCGGCGAGACCGGGCCTGCGGGCCTCACCTATTCGCTGGAGCTCTGCGGCGGCACGCATGTCGCGCGCACGGGCGAGATCGGGCTCTTCAAGCTGGTGGGCGAGAGTGCGTCCTCGGCCGGCGTGCGCCGCGTCGAGGCGCTGACGGGGGCGGCGGCACTCGCCCACGTGGCCGAGCGGGAGGCGGCGCTGGAGGGCGCGGCCGCGATGCTGCGCGTCCGGCCCACCGAGACGGCCGAGCGGGTGAAGGCGCTGATGGCCGAGCGGCGGCAGATGGAGGCCGAGATCGCGGATCTGCGCCGCCAGATCGCGCTCGGCGGTGCAGGGGCGGCGCCGGCCGAGGCGCGGGACGTCGCCGGCGTGCCCTTCTTCGCCCAGACGCTGCCGGGGGCGAACCCCAAGGACCTGCGCGGCCTGATCGACGAGCATAAGAAGCGCCTCGGCTCGGCCGTCGTGCTGCTGATCGCGGATACCGACGGCAAGGCGACCGTGGCGGCCGGCGTGACCGAGGACCTCGTCGCCCGCGTCTCGGCCGTCGATGTGGTGCGCGCGGCGGTGCTGGAGGTCGGCGGCAAGGGCGGCGGCGGGCGGCCCGACATGGCGCAGGGCGGCGGGCCCGACGCGTCCCGGGCCGAGGCGGCGATCGCGGCGGCCGAGGCCTGCCTCGCCGGCTGACGGCCAGGTCGGATCCACCGGTCGCACCGACGGCTCCCGCGCCCTGACGCGTTCAGGGATCGAACCGATCATGGAGAGCGCGCCGATGACCAAGCCCGCCTGTCTTGTCGCCGTCCTGGCGGCCGCCACCTTCGCCACCGGCATTCTGCCGGCCGGAAGCGCCGCAGCCGGCGACGGCACGTCGGCGGCGGAGGCCCCCGCGACGGACGCGACCGCGATCCGGCCGGCCCAGGCGCGCCAGCGTCCGGGCCGTCTGCGCCTGAACCGGATGATCGAGTTCCGCGAGATCTACGACACCGACGGCGACGGCCGCATCACCCAGGCCGAGATCGACGCGGTGCGCGTGGATCAGCATGGCCGCTTCGACAGCGATGACGACGGGGCGCTGACGCTCGAGGAGTACGAGGCGCTCTGGCTCGACGCGATGCGCGAGCGGATGGTGCGCCGCTTCCAGCGCCACGACCGCGACGGCGATGGCCGCGTGACGACTGAGGAATACGGCCGCGAGATGCGCAACCTCGTCGAGCGGCGCGACCGCAACGGCGACGGCGTGCTGAGCCGCGAGGACGTGGGACCGCGCCGCCGGGCCAACCCCTCACCGTCAGCGCCCGAGGCGCCGGAACCGGAGGCCGAGACCGACCTCTGATCCGGCGCGCCGCTACATCAGCATCGCCATCGGGTCTTCGAGATAGCCCTTGAGCGCGTCGACGAAGCGGGCGCCGAGGGCGCCGTCGATCACCCGGTGGTCGACCGAGAGGGTGACAGACATCACGGTGGCGACTGCCACGGCATCGTCCCTGACGACGGGCTTCTTCACGCCCGCGCCGACGGCCAGGATCGAGGCATGGGGCGGGTTGATGACGGCGTCGAAGTTGTCGATGCCGAACATGCCGAGGTTCGAGATCGCATGGGCGCCGCCCTGGTATTCGTGGGGCGCGAGCTTGCGGTCGCGGGCGCGGGCGGCAAGGTCCTTCATCTCGGCCGAGATCGCCGAGAGCGACTTGGTGTCGGCGTCGCGGATGACCGGGGTGAAGAGGCCGCCCTCGATGGCAACGGCCACGGCCACGTCGGCCGCCCGGAACTTCAGCACCCGGTCGCCGGCCCAGACGGCGTTGCAGTCGGGCACCTGGCGCAGCGCCAGCGCCGAGGCCTTGATGATGTAGTCGTTGACCGAGAGCTTGATGCCGCGCGCCTCGCCCTTGGCGTTCATCTGGGCGCGGAACTTCAGCAGGTCGTCGAGCAGGATGTCGCGGCGGAGGTAGAAGTGCGGGATCGTCTGCTTGGCCTCGGTCAGCCGGGCGGCGATGGTCTTGCGCATGCCGTCGAGGCTGACCTCCTCGAACGCACGGTCGGCATACATCCTCTTCACCGCCTCGGCGCCCATGCCCTGCGGAGCCGTGGCAGGCGCCGGGGCGGGAGCCGCCGCTGCCGGCTCGGGCGCCGGTGTCGCGGCCGAGGGGGCAGGGGCTGCCGCAGCCTTCTCGACATCGGCCTTGACGATGCGGCCGTGGGGGCCGGTGCCCTTGATCGCCGCGAGGTCGAGGCCCCGGTCCTTTGCAATGCGCCGGGCGAGCGGCGAGGCGAAGATCCGGGTGCCGCCGGTCGTGGACGGGGCGGCGGCGGGGGCCGTGGCTGGCGCGGGTGCCTCCGGCGCCGTAGACGTCGCCTGCGGCGCAGCTGTGGCGCCGTTGGTGGCGGGGGCGGGGGTCGCGTCGATGGCGCTGGCGTCCTCGCCGTCTTCGAGCAGGACGGCGATGACGGCGTTGACCTTCACGGCCTCGGTGCCCTCGGCGACCAGGATGCGGCCGAGCCGCCCCTCGTCGACGGCCTCGACCTCCATCGTCGCCTTGTCGGTCTCGATCTCGGCGATGACGTCGCCCGAGGCGATCGCGTCGCCCTCCTTGACGGTCCACCTGGCGAGCTTGCCCTCCTCCATGGTCGGCGAGAGGGCGGGCATCAGGATGTTGACGGGCATCTCGGCCTCCTCAGCGGTAGCAGACCGACTTGGCGGCCGCGACCACCTCGTCCGTCGTCACCAGCGCCAGCTTCTCGAGATTGGCGGCATAGGGCATGGGCACGTCCTTGCCGGTCAGGTTGAGGACGGGCGCGTCGAGGTAGTCGAAGGCCTCGGCCATCAGGAAGGCCGAGACGTGGTTGCCGATGGAGCATTGCGGCCAGCCCTCCTCGACGGTGATGCAGCGGTTGGTCTTCATCACGCTGCGGATGACGGCGCCGCGGTCCATGGGGCGCAGCGTGCGCAGGTCGATCACCTCGGCCTCGATACCCTCGGCGGCGAGCCGCTCGGCCGCCTCCATGGCGTAGCTCATGCCGATGCCGAAGCTGACGATGGTGATGTCGCTGCCCGCGCGGGCGATGCGCGCCTTGCCGAGGGGGATGGCATAGTCGGTGTCCGGCACCTCGAAGGTGCGGCCGTAGAGGATCTCGTTCTCGAGGAAGATCACCGGGTTGGGGTCGCGGATCGCGGATTTGAGCAGGCCCTTGAAGTCGGCCGCGGTGTAGGGCTGCACGACCTTGAGACCGGGGATGTGGCTGTACCAGGCGGCGTAGTCCTGGCTGTGCTGGGCCCCGACCCGAGCCGCCGCGCCGTTCGGGCCGCGGAAGACGATGGGGCAGCCCATCTGGCCACCCGACATGTAGAGCGTCTTGGCGGCGGAGTTGATGATCTGGTCGATCGCCTGCATGGCGAAGTTGAAGGTCATGAACTCGACGACGGGTTTGAGCCCGGCGAAGGCGGCGCCGACGCCGATGCCGGCAAAGCCGTGCTCGGTGATCGGCGTGTCGACGACGCGCCCGGGGCCGAACTCGGCAAGCAGCCCCTCGGTGATCTTGTAGGCGCCCTGGTACTCGGCGACCTCCTCGCCCATCACGAAGACGTCGGCGTCGCGGCGCATCTCCTCGGCCATGGCGTCGCGGAGGGCGACGCGCACGGTCTCGGTCTTCATCGCCGTGCCTTCGGGCCAGTCGGGCGTCTCGTCCACGGGTACGGCAGCGGCCGGGACGGGCGCGGGGGCGGGCGCGGGGACGGGCGCCGCCGCGGCCGGCGCGGCGTGGTCGGCCCCGTTGGCGGCCCCGTTGGCGGCTCCGTTGACGGCCGGGGCGGGCGCCGCGGTCTCGGCGACCGCGTCCTCGCCGTCCTCCAGCAGGACGGCGATGGGGGTGTTGACCTTCACGCCCTCGGTGCCCTCGGCGACGAGAAGGCGGCCGACGCGGCCCTCGTCGACCGCCTCGACCTCCATCGTCGCCTTGTCGGTCTCGATCTCGGCAATGACGTCGCCGGAGGCGACCGCGTCGCCCTCCTTGACGTTCCATTTCGCCAGCTTGCCCTCTTCCATCGTGGGCGACAGGGCCGGCATCAGGACCTGGATGCTCATCGCGTCCCTCCCTGGGGGATTGTCGTTGCTGCGCCGCGGCGCCGTTACTCGGCCGCCTGGGGCTGGTCGGCATAGATGTCGGTCCAGAGCTCCTCGAGCGCGGGCTCGGGGCTGTCCTGGGCGAACTTGGCGCTGTCGTTGACGCGGGCCTTGACCGCCTTGTCGATGTCCTTGAGCGCGTCCTCGTCCGTCACGCCCTGGTCGAGCATCGCCTTCTTGAGCTGCTCGATCGGGTCGCGGGTCTCGCGCATCTGGCTGACCTCGTCGCGGGTGCGGTACTTGGCGGGGTCGGACATCGAGTGGCCGCGGTAGCGGTAGGTCTTGCATTCGAGCACGTAGGGCCCCTTGCCGGCACGGCAGTGCTCGATCGCCCGCGCGCCCGCCTCGGCGACCTTGAAGACGTCCATGCCGTCGACCTCCTCGCCCTCGATCCCGAAGGCCTGGCCGCGCTTGTAGAGCTCCATCGACGAGGTCGACCGCTGCTGCGAGGTCCCCATCGCATACTTGTTGTTCTCGATCACGAAGATGCAGGGCAGTTTCCAGAGCGCGGCCATGTTGAAGGCTTCGTAGACCTGGCCCTGGTTGGCCGAGCCGTCGCCGAAATAGGTCATCGAGACCTTGCCGTTGCCGCGATACTTGTTGGCGAAGGCGAGGCCGGCGCCGAGCGGCACCTGCGCGCCGACGATGCCGTGGCCGCCGTAGAACTCCTTCTCCTTGGAGAACATGTGCATCGAGCCGCCCTTGCCCTTGGAGTAGCCGCCCTCGCGGCCCGTGAGCTCGGCCATCACGCCGTCGGGATCCATGCCGGCGGCCAGCATGTGGCCGTGGTCGCGATAGGAGGTGATGACCTGGTCACCGGGCTCGCACTGGCTCTGCAGCCCCACGACCACGGCCTCCTGGCCGATATAGAGGTGGCAGAAGCCGCCGATCAGCCCCATGCCGTAGAGCTGGCCCGCCTTCTCCTCGAAGCGCCGGATCAGCAGCATGTCGCGGTAGTAGTCGAGCATCTGCTCGGGCGAGGGGCTGTTGCGGGCGCTGTCGGGGACTTCGGGGACGCTATCGGGGGCGGTGGCCATGCTCGGTCTCCTTCCGCGGGTCGGCGCGCCGGGGCGGGCCGGGATCGGAGGCCGGGCGACGGGAGGCACGGGCCACGAGTGCCGCCGGAAGATGCCGCGGGGGAGGTGGCGTGGCCGCCGCCCGACCGTTTCGCAGGCACCATGCAACCCGCCGGGGAGGCGGGCAAGGCCGGAGCGGACAAGGCCGCGATGCGGTCTCGTTCAAGGCGCGAGAAACGCAGCGCCGGAAATGGGCCGGAAACGGATGGTGCGTTTCACGCACCGTGCGGCGCCGGGCGGCGCAGCGCTCACGGTCGGATGAGGACGTCCTCGGGGCGGCCGACGCCCAGCACGTCGCGGGCCCGTTCGTCCAGCAGATCGGGATCGATCACCGGGCCCGCCAGTCGCTCGACCTTGTTGGCGATCTCGGCACGCTCGGCCTCGGCCCCGGCCAGCTCGACCTCCAGCGCCGTGCGCAGCGCCTCCGCCTCGGCCAGCGCGGTCAGCCCCCGCTCGCCGTTTATCGCGCTGTGACCGAAGACGATCCCGATCGCCGCCAACAGGACATAGGTCCCTGGCGCCAGCGCCTGGCGCCACCGCATCCTGCTCATCGCTCTGCCTCCGACCGCGGCCCTTGGCGGGCTCTCGTCAACGGGCATCCTACCCGATCGGGGCCACGGCGACAAAGCCTGGCGTGCCCTGCCGCCCGAGGCCCGCGCGGTCGTGCCCCTGCGCGGCCCCGGTGCCACAGGTCGGCGTCAGAACTCGCCGCGGGGGACGACGCTCGACCCGGCATAGGCGGCGGCCTCGCCCAGCGCCTCCTCGATGCGCAGCAGCTGGTTGTACTTGGCCAGCCGGTCCGAGCGGGCGAGCGAGCCGGTCTTGATCTGCCCGCAGTTCGTGGCGACGGCGAGATCGGCGATGGTCGCGTCCTCGGTCTCGCCCGAGCGGTGGGACATCACGGCCGTGTAATGCGCGCCATGGGCCAGGAACACCGTCTCCAGCGTCTCGGAGAGCGAGCCGATCTGGTTCACCTTGACGAGGATCGAGTTGGCGGTGGCGAGGTCGATGCCCTTCTGCAGCCGCTCGGAGTTCGTGACGAAGAGGTCGTCGCCGACGAGCTGGCAGCGCCGGCCGATCACCTCGGTCAGCGCCGCCCAGCCGTCCCAGTCGTCCTCGGCCATGCCGTCCTCGATCGAGATGATCGGGTAGTCGGCGACCAGCTTCTCCAGGTAGCTCGCCATCTCGCCATAGCCGAGCTCCAGCCCCTCGCCCTTGAGCCGGTAGAGCTGGGCGTCGGCGTCGTAGAACTCGGTCGAGGCACAGTCGAGCGCGAGGTGGACGTCCTCGCCCGGTTTGTAGCCCGCGGTCTCGACCGCCTTCATGATGAAGTCGAGCGCCTCGCGGGCCGAGGCGATGTCGGGCGCAAAGCCGCCCTCGTCGCCGACATTGGTGTTGAGGCCGGCGGCCTTCAGCTCCTTCTTCAGCGTCTGGAAGATCTCGGCGCCGCAGCGGAGCGCTTCGCTGAAGCTCGGCGCACCGGTCGGCATCACCATGAATTCCTGGATGTCGATGGGGTTGTCGGCGTGCTCGCCACCGTTGAGGATGTTCATCATCGGTACCGGCAGCGTGCGGGCCGAGACGCCGCCGACATAGCGGTAGAGCGCGAGGCCCGAGGACGCCGCCGCCGCCTTGGCGACCGCGAGCGAGACGCCGAGGATCGCGTTGGCGCCGAGGCGGCCCTTGTTGGGCGTGCCGTCCAGCTCGATCATCGCCATGTCGATGGTCTTCTGGGCATAGCCGTCGATGCCGGCGAGGCGCTCGAAGATCTCGCCATTGACCGCGTCGCGCGCCTTGGTGACGCCCTTGCCGCCGAAACGGGTCTTGTCGCCGTCGCGGAGCTCGACCGCCTCATGCGCGCCGGTGGATGCGCCCGAGGGCACGCCCGCCCGCCCGACCGCCCCGTCCTCGAGCGTGACGTCGACCTCGATGGTGGGGTTGCCGCGGCTGTCCAGGATCTCGCGGGCGGTGATGTCGACGATGGCGCTCATGGGGGTCCCTCCAGGCTCTGTCGCGCGCGGTGTAGCGCGCTGCAGCATGGGGGGTAAAGCGGTCGGGAGGGGCGATGCGCCGCGG
The DNA here is from genome assembly GCA_039820865.1 of Pseudomonadota bacterium. Lineage (GTDB taxonomy): Bacteria > Pseudomonadota > Alphaproteobacteria > Rhodobacterales > Rhodobacteraceae > Thermohalobaculum. Next base: position 146 of record JBCBPG010000041.1, on the reverse strand, counting down.
CGGTGCCGATGCCTCCCCCTCGGTCCCCCTCCGTGCCGGAGGGGGAGGCGGTACCTTCGGGATCAGCACACGGCCGTCCTGGGCCGTCGCGGCCCAGGGGGCGTGGCACGGCTGAGGGGCTGGCGCCCCCCTCTCCCGCGGGAGAG
>JBCBPG010000040.1:0-12928 GCA_039820865.1 Pseudomonadota bacterium | reverse complement strand
CCGTGGCGACGGCGCCACCCGCGCCCGGCCGACATGACCGTTGCGGGCGCCCATGCAACCGCCGGATGGCCGTCGGCTCGCCAGGATCGCTCGCCAGGCCGCCGTGGTGCCGCCTGCCCGGACACTCGGCCATGCGACCCGCCCGCGCGACCCTCCCGCGCGACCGGCGCAAGCGGGTGGGTGGGTGGGGCGCGCGCCGGTCGCGCGGGCGGGGCCGGGTGCGGACGGCCGCCGGCGCGTGAGCCCGGTCAGGTGCGGGCAGTGACGATCCAGAGGCGGGCATCGAGGTGGACCATGCCGTCCTCGACATGCGGCGCGAGGCCCTGGACGAGCAGGCGTTCGACCTCGGCCGCGGCAGGCGCGCGCTCGGCCTCGGACAGGGCGCGCAGGCGCCGGCCGAGAGGGCCCATGCCGATCATCAGCGCCGCCGCCCGCCGGCAGGGGTCGGGATCGTCGCCGAGCGAGAGGGCGAAGCGCCGATCATGCGCCGCCCAGGCGATGTCGTGGAAGCCCGCCGCCTTCAGCGCCGGCTCGAACACGCGGCTTGCGGCCCAGCCGAAGGGGCCGGGCAGGCCAGGCGTCGAGGCCACGGCCGGGCCCAGCACCGGTTCGGCCAGGCGGACCGGCAGCATGGCCCAGGGGTTCGCCTCCATCCCGCGAAAGCAGGCCAGCACCACCCGCCCGCCGGGCCGGAGCGCGGCGCGCAGGTTGGTGAAGGCCGCGGCGGCGTCCTCGAAGAACATGCAGCCCATGCGGCTGAAGAGCGCGTCGCAGGCGCCGGGCGCGAAGGCATGGGTGGCGGCGTCGGCCAGCACGACCTCGGCCTGGGCGTGGCGCTCGAGGCGGGCGCGCGCCATGGCGGCCAGCTCCGGCGAGATGTCGATGCCCGTCACGCGGCCGGAGGGGCCGACCGCCAAGGCCAGCGCCTCGGTCGTGGGGCCGTGGCCGCAGCCGAGATCGATGATCCGCTCGCCGGGCGCCGCGTCCAGCAGACCCAGCGCCAGCGTGGCGACGGGGGCGAGCTGGCGCTCCAGCGCCCCGGCCCGCTCGGCCCAGTCGCGGCCGAGCTGGCCGTCCCAGCGCTGGCCGTGCAGCGGGTCGGTGGCGGCGGTCTCGGCCATGGGCGTTTCCTCCTGGGTCCCGGCAGGCTATGACCCGGCCCGGGGCGGGACAGAAGGGCGGGGACATGCGCGACACTGCCGCAGGGCCGGCCGCCACGGCGATGCCCGGGGGCGACGCCCGCCTGCGCGCCGTCGAGACCTGGGTCTTCGACCTCGACGACACGCTCTATGACGCCCGCTCGGGGCTGCTGGGGCAGATAAACGCGCGGATGACCGCCTATATCCAGCGCGAGCTCGGGGTCGACCGGGCGCGGGCCGAGGACGTGCGGGGGCGCTACTGGCGCCGCTACGGCATCACGCTGACGGGGCTGATCCGCCATCACGGCGTGGCGCCGGGGCATTTCCTGGCCGAGGTGCACGACCTCGACTATGCCGCCCTGCGCCCCGATCCGGCGCTGGCCGGGGCGCTCGCCCGACTGGCGGTGGGGCGGCGGCTGATCGTGCACACCAACGGCGCACGGGCCCATGCCGAGCAGGTGCTGGAGCGCCTCGGCCTCTCCGGCGCCTTCGCCGCGGTCTATGCCATCGAGGACAAGGCCCTGGTGCCGAAGCCGCAGGCGGAGGCCTATGCGCGGGTGATCGAGGCCGACGGCTTCGCGCCCGGGCGCGCCGCGATGATCGAGGACAGCCTCGCCAATCTGGTCGAGCCCCAGCGTCTCGGCATGGCGACGGTCTGGCTGACGGCCGAGGGCGGTCGCCCGGTCCCGCGCAACGCCGACACCACCCATGTCGACCACCGCATCGACCGCCTGGTGCCGTTCCTCGATCGCCTCACGCGGTGAGCGCGGCGCGCCGGCGCGCGGCGATCCAGGCCACCGCGACCAGCGCCAGGGCGTAGATCGCGTTCCAGAACAGGGTGAGGAGGAAGGCGAGGCTCGCCTCGCGGCGGGCGAAGACGGCGAGATCGCAGGGCCAGCGCCCGTCGGTGAAGCCGTAGCAGAAGCCGTCATGGGCGGGCAGCGCGGCAAGGGTGGCCAGGGCCGGCAGCAGCACGAGGGGCGCCGCGGCGAGGCCCGCGAGCAGGGCCAGCCTGCGCACGCCCGCCGCGCGCCGCGCGACCCGCCAGGCCAGCGCCAGCCCGACGGCGTAGAGCCCGAACCAGAGGAGCAGCGTGGCGGCGGCGCCCAGCTCAGATCTCCACGGTTTCCATCACCCTGGGTGCCAGCACCGGGGTGGGGGCGACGGCCTGGATGAAGGGCTCGGGCGACTGGGCCAGCAGCGGGAAGGTCGCGTAGTGGCAGGGGATCGCGGCCTTGAGGTCGAAGAACCGCCGCACCGCCCAGGCCGCCCGCTCGGGGTCCATGGTGAAGTGCCCGCCGATCGGCACCAGCGCATGGGTCGGGCGGTGCAGCGCCGCGTAGATCCCCATGTCGGCCATCACGTCGGTATCGCCCATGGCGTAGAGCGTCACGGCACCGGCCTGGATCATGTAGCCCGCCTCGGCCCCGCAATAGACCGGCGCACCGTCGGGCCCGGGGGTCGAGGACGAGTGGACCGCGTTCACCATCGTCACGCGGGCATCGCCCAGGGTCACCGTGCCGCCCTTGTTGAAGCCGATCGCGTCGACCGCCGAGCCGCCGGCGATCCACGAGATCCAGTCGTAGATGCCGACGAGCGGCGCGCGGCAGGCATTGGCGATGGCCTGCGCCTCGCTCGCATGGTCGCCATGGCCGTGGGTGACCAGCACGTGGGTGACGCCCGCGAGCGCCTCGTCGCGCCGGGCGTCGGGAAAGGAGGGGTTGCCCTCCAGCCAGGGATCGAGCAGCAGCACCGCGCCCGCCGTCTCGATGCGGAAGCTGGCATGACCGAGCCAGGTGATCTTCATTGGGGAGCCTCCCCTGCCTTCGTCTGGTGATCCGGCCCTCGCGATGGCCGGCGAGGCCGCAGAATGGCCGAGGCCCCGGCCGAGCGGAAGCGCCATGTGGCACTGCGGCACGGTTCTCGGCCGCTGCCAGACGCCGCACCTGCGGGGACGACGCCGGCCGGGGCGCGGCGCACGGCCATGGCGCCGGCGCGGCGGGCTTGCCCGCGCGGCGTGCCGGCGGCTAGACCGCAACCCGTCCGGCCCGCCAGAGGAGACGCGCATGTCCATCGATACCGACACGGTGCGCCGCGTCGCGCGGCTCGCCCGCATCGCGGTCGAGGAGGAGGAACTCGAGGGTCTCGCCGGCGAGCTCTCCTCGATCCTCGACTGGGTCGAGGCGCTGCAGGCGATCGATGTCGAGGGGATCGAGCCCATGGCCTCGGTCAACGATCTCGCGATGCCGCGCCGGGCCGACGGCGTGACCGCGGCGGAGGGCGAGGGCGGCATCCGCGCGCGCGTGCTGGCCAACGCCCCGGCCGAGCGCGAGGGCTTTTTCGCCGTGCCCAAGGTGATCGAATGAGCGCCCCTGCCCCCGGACCCGCCTCCCGCCCCGCCGCGATGACCATCGCCGAGGCCTCGACCGCGATGGCCGAGGGGGCGCTGACGGCCGTGGCGCTGGCCGAGGACTGCCTCGCAGCCATCGGTGAGGCCGGGACCCTGAACGCCGTCGTCCACACGACCGGCGACAGGGCGCTGGAGATGGCGGCGGCGGCCGATGCGCGCCGGGCCGCGGGCGAGAGCGGCGCGCTTCTGGGCGTGCCGATCGGCGTCAAGGATCTCTTCTGCGTCGACGGCGTGGCGGCACAGGCCGCCAGCCGCATCCTCGACGGTTTCGTGCCGCCCTACGAGAGCACGGTGACGGCCAGGCTGTGGGAGGCCGGCGCGGTCTGCCTCGGCAAGCTGAACCAGGACGAGTTCGCCATGGGCAGCTCGACCGAGCACAGCGTCTACGGCCCCGCCGTCTCGCCCTGGCGGCGCGAGGGCGACACGGCGGCGATCGTGCCGGGGGGCTCGTCGGGCGGCTCGGCGGCGGCGGTGGCGGCGGATCTCTGCCTCGGCGCGACCGCGACCGATACGGGGGGCTCGATCCGCCAGCCGGCGACGTTCTGCGGCGTGGTGGGCATCAAGCCGACCTATGGGCGGTGTTCGCGCTGGGGGATCATGGCCTTCGCCTCGTCGCTGGACCAGGCGGGACCGATCGCCAAGACGGTGGGCGATGCGGCGCTGATGCTGCAGGCGATGGCGGGGCATGACCCGATGGACGCGACCTCGGCACCGCTGGACGTGCCGGATTTCTCGGCCGGTCTCGGCGGCGATCTGCGCGGCAGGACCATCGGCGTGCCGGCGGAGTATCGCGAGGGGCTGTCGGCCGAGACGGCCGCGCTGCTGGACCGGGGGATCGAGATGGTGCGCGACGCGGGCGCCGAGGTCGTCGAGGTCTCGCTGCCCCATACCCGCGCGGCGCTGCCGGCCTATTACATCATCGCGCCGGCCGAGGCGTCCTCGAACCTCGCGCGCTATGACGGCGTGCGTTATGGCCGGCGCGCGGCGCTGGGGCAGGGCGACGGCGTGCTGGAGCTCTACGAGAAGACCCGCGCCGAGGGTTTCGGGCCCGAGGTGCGGCGGCGCGTGATGATCGGCGCCTATGTGCTCTCGGCCGGCTACTACGACGCCTATTACCTGCGCGCGCAGAAGGTGCGCCGGCTGGTGCGGCGGGACTTCGACGAGGCCTTCGGGCGGGTCGACGCGATCCTGGCCCCCGCGACGCCCGGCCCGGCGTTCGGTCAGGGCGAGATGGATGGCGACCCGGTGCAGATGTACCTGCAGGACGTCTTCACGATCACGCTGAACCTCGCGGGCCTGCCGGGCGTCGCCGTACCGGTGGGGCAGAGCGCGACGGGCCTGCCCATGGGTCTGCAGGTGATCGGCCCGCCCTGGGAGGAGGCGCGCATCCTGGGCATCGCCGCCGCGCTGGAGACCCGGGCCGGCCCACGCCGCCTGCCCCGGCGCTGGTGGTAGGCCGGCCGCGTCGGCACGGGTCGGCGCTGGCGTCCGGCGGGTGGCATGCGGCGAGCACGCTATCGCTGCGGGCCTGCGTCCCCGGGAAGCGTCCCCGGGAATCGTCTCTGGGGAGCGTCCCTTGGAAGCGTCCCTGGTAAGCTTCCCCTGGGCCGGCGTCATGACGGCAGTGCGGCGCGTGACCTGCGCCCGCGCCCTCCCGCGTCAGCGTGCAACGCCTTTGCTGAACCGGCGGCTAACGCCATGCTCCGGCGTTGCGCATTGCCACCCCGCAGCGTTCGGAGAAATGACACCGCTTCCGGTCAATTCTGTCGCGGGTGGGTGGGAGCCGCTGGTGGGCGGAAGCGGGCCGTTCGCGGTCCGTATCGCAACCGATGCCCCGCTGCGGGCGCCCCGCTGCGGTCGGAGAGGGAGCGCCGACGCAGCGTGCATCCCAGGTCGACGATGTGGATGGGCAGGCGGCGCGGATCGGGCGCACGGCGTCGCGGCAGTCGGCAAACATAGATGCGGGCGGCCCTTGGACCGCCCGCTAATCGGAGGCTCGACCGTCTCCCGTTGCACCGATACCGCGTCGCCGAGGTCTTCCATCAAGGCGGGCGGCACGTGGAGAGATGTGCGCGGGGCGGAGCGAGGAAAGGGACGGTACGCGCTCCGAGTACTCAGTACGCCGTCTGTAAGCCGACGCCTTATTCTTGCCACGAATGGCAGGGCGTCGCAAGCGTTCAGACCAGCATCAGCGCCGTCAGGACGACGCCCATCGCGGTGACCAGCACGGTCTCCCGTCCGCCGCCCGCAAGGACGGCGAGCAGCAGCGGCAGGAGGGCGATGGAGGCGGTCATCGCCATCGGAACGGCAATGACACCATCGGTCGCCGCGATGAGTTCCATCGACGCCTCCACATCCCTGCGCGGCCCTGGACATCCGCTGATGCCCTCTATGGCGCGGTAAGGTTGCGGATGGGTTGACGCTTGCGGGGTGCCGTAAGGGCAGTCGCTGGGGGAGTGGCTGGGGCAGTCGCGGTATCGTCGCCCGAAAGCCGCTCAGATCCCGCTGCGCAGGAACATGAAGCCGAGGGCGAGGAACAGGTAGATCGCCGCCCCCCGCCGGATCCCCAGCGCGAAGAGGACGAGCGTGGGCAGCGTGATCAGGAACAGGTTCGGATGCGACGGATCGAACAGCGTTTCGATCCACGCGCCCCTGGAAAAGCCGCTTGTCTCGGGCATCACCACCACCTCCCGGTCACGGAGGTTAGCGCCCCGGTGTCACGGGGCCATTCTAATCTGTCCGGTGACGTGCTGCTCGGCACCGGGTGTGGCGTCGAAGTCCCGTCCTGGGAGGTGCCGGATGGCCCGGAAGCCGGCATGGAGACCGTCTCCGGGGCCGGACCTGGCGCCTGCGTGCCGGGAAGACGCGCGGCCGCCGGGCTCAGATCAGCTCCAGATCGCCGGCGAACTTGCGTCCGTCACGGCCTTCCTGCATCTCGAACCTGATCTTCTGGTTGTCCTGCAGCCCGTCGAGACCCGCGCGCTGCACGGCCGTGATATGCACGAAAACGTCCTTGCCGCCCTCGTCCGGCGCGATGAAGCCGTAGCCCTTCTCGCTGTTGAACCACTTTACGGTACCCGTCGCCATCGTCGTCAGTCTCCGTTTCCGGGCCATGACGCGATTGCCGGGCCGCGCCTTGGCCGCTTCGTCGGCGGAGGCCGCCACCTCCGTGTGCTGCCGGTCCGACGACCGGTAAGGGGCCCGGCAAGGCGCGGAATTCCTCCCGCACTGCAATGCGTAAACCGAATCGCCGAGGGCTCACAAGCAGGACCGGGCGGCCCGGGGGGTTCCGAGGCGCAACCTAACCGGTTGAACGCAATCAATTCGTCATCTTTTCGCAGCATCCGGACACGGCGCCGTCCCCGCGATGGAGGCGGTTTTCACGGCTTGGCGAGGGAAACGGCAAATGCATAGCCTTTTTGCAACAAGGGCCCTTTCTTTAACGCTCTGATGACACTAGTTCTGCTGTCCCGTGACCGGCCATACCCCAGGCCGCAAGCGGGTTTCAGATAGGACGACCGCTTGGGAGGCGCCGATGCCGCGCGACCTGGACGAAATTGGTATGGCGAACGAACAGGGCGCGCGCTGCCGCAAGCTCTTTGCGGCGGTTGTGCTCGCCGCCCTGGACGATGCCGTGAAGGAACAGAAGGAAGCAGGGACCGGCGTGCAGTCGATCGCTGACTGGGCGCGCACGCGCGACGGGAAGATGATCCTGTCGAATGCCGGGCTCGACCTCAGCGAGCGGACGATCGGTCTGCTTCAGGACTTCGTGGCGCGGGGCATCCGCCCGGCCGCGGCCTGAGCGCAGGCCGCCGTCCCGTTCCTGCACGAGTGTTTCCTCGCCCCGAGGCGCGCCGGCTCCGGCCGGCGCGCCTTTTCCATGGGCAGGTCCTGCGCGAGGGCAATGCATTCGTTGCGCAACTGTGCCATTCTGTCCCGATACAGAACAGGGAGGAGCGCATGATCACCGCAACGGATCTGGTCGAACGCAGCGGGCTCACGGCGCAGGAACTCGATGTGATCGTTGGCGCGCCGCGCCGCGCCGAGGCGGCAGCCGTGCTGTCGGGCTATCTGGCCGATCTGGGCCCCGCGGGGCCCGAGCGTGTCGCCGCGACCATCCGGGCCGATATCCGCCTGGCGCTGAAGCGCGGCGACGCGGCGCATGCCGCCGCCCTGCTGGCCGCGCTCCGGCATTTCCTCGCCGAGTATCCCCAGACCGTCTCCGGCTGAGTGGCCCCGCCCTGAGGCTGTCCTGAGGCTGCCCCGGGTCTTGCCCTGGTTCTTGCCCTGGTACTTGCCTTGGGCCCCCGCCGGCCGGGCGCCGGGCTCAGCCCTCGCTGGCGGCGGCGGCGGCGGCGGCGGCCAGGCCCTCGGGACGCGGCCGCGGCAGCGGCGGGCCGGGACGGCGCAGCTCGGCGGTGTAGACCGTGTTGCCGAAGGTCCGTTCGGCCACCAGCCGCCCGCGCGGGTCGAGGCGGTAGGCGCGGTTGGTCACGCCGTGGCGGAAGCGGAGCACGCCCTCGGGGTCGATCCGCGCCGTGCGCTTGAAGGCGCTGGCGGGCTGGCCCCAGGGCTCGTGCGGGGCGTGCAGGTCCATCAGGGTCACCTGGCCGTCGGCGGCGATCTCGGTGACGATCAGGTCATGGCACCACTCGCCGTCCCAGGCCCCGAAGCGCCACTCGCCCAGGAAGGCGGCGTGTTCGGGCGCGATCTGGGCCGGCGCGGGCGCGATGTCGAACCCGTCGTACAGCACGACCGTGTAGCAGTCGGAGCGCGTGAGATCAGGCTCGACCTCGGGCGCCGCGGTCACGGGCGGCTTCTCGTTGGTCAGGCTGCAGGCGGCGAGCGCCGCTGCAGCGGCGACGAAGACGATCCAACGCATCGACAATGTCCCTCTGGTCGCGCCCGTCTCGGCGCTTTCTCATTCTGTACTGTGAAAGATGTCGGATTTCGAGCGATGGCGGGGCGTCAAAACGGGATCGTGTGATCAAGGCCGCGGTGTGTCGCGCGAACGCCGCGCCGCCCGCATCGCCAGCGCGAGGCGTCGTGGCGCATCGTGATCCCGCCGTCTCCGCCGACGGTGGGCCGATCGGGTCGGCGCACCCGGCAGCAGACAGGAGAGCGTTGCGGGAGAGCGCCGCGGGCGCAACCGCGCCGGGCAGCGATCGGGCGACATTGCATGGCGCCAGACGGGGGCGACCGGCCGGCATCGTGGCCGAGGCGGAGGCGGTGGCGGTGGCGGAACCCGCCAGCGCAAAGGGCGACGCAGGGCGCCTGCGTCGCCGTTCCCTCGGCAAGGCCGGGGTTGGTCCCGACCATCCGGGCGAGACCCGTGACGCTCGGCGGACCGGCGTCAGCCGAAGAAGCCGAACTGGACGCGCCGGTTGTAGTGGTGGCCGGGATCGTAGCCGTCCAGCGGCTCGTCCGAGCCCACGCCGCGCGGGCGGATCCGCGACGGCGCGATGCCGTGCCGGTCGACGAGCGCGCGCTTCACCGCCTCGGCCCGGCGGCGCGACAGCGGCAGGTTGATGGCGTCGCCGCCCGTCGGATCGGCATGGCCCGAGACGATCACCTTGAGCGTGCGCTCGCGTTTCAGGACGTCGGCGATGCGGGCCACGATGGCCAGTCCGTCGCTGTGGATATCGGCCCGGTTGAGCGCGAAGCGCACCATGGCCGCGATCCACTTGTCGCCCTTCAGCTTGGGCAGCGGCGTCGTGTCCCGCTCGACCCGGGGGCGCGCCTTGGAGACGGGGCGGGGCTTCCTGGGCGCGGCGGCCGGCGCCTTTGCCGCAACCGGGCGGCTCGCCCCGGTCGCCACGGCGACGTTGCCCTGGCTGGGCGCGTCGAGGCGATAGCTGGTACCGGGCACCACGATCTTGCGCGTGCCGCCGAGCAGGCTGCGCGAACGGCCGAGGCCGCCCTCCGGTGCCATGCCGATCTCGGCGAGGACGGCGTCGGGAGAGGGCGGGTCGAGGAAGATCACGACTTCCTGCGACGAGGCACTGCCGGTCGTGGCGCCGAGCATCAGGGCAAGGGCAGCGGCGGTGGCAAAGCGCGTCATGACGGTCTCCTTGTTCGGCTTGTCGTTGGGCTTCGGGGTCGGCATGTCGGCGGTCCGGCGCATCGGCCGGGCTCAGTTGGGCCAGGAGGCGGCGGCGAGGTCGGGGGCGACGCCGGCATAGGCGTCGCGGATGGCGCGGAAGTCCCCGTAGCCGGCGCCGCTCAGATCGGCGAAGGCGGGGCCGCGGAGGCCGTCGGGCAGGCCGGGGCCGGGATCCTCGCCGGCGGCAAGGCACAGGAAGCGCGGCGACTGGGCCTGGATCAGGAAGTTCCGCTCGGACAGCGCGTCCGGCACGAAGAGCTGCGCCGTGGCGGATACCTGCGTCACCGGGTTGAACGGGTTGGGATGGATCCGCGCCACGACGCCGTCGTCCGAGCGGTAGTAGCAGGAGACATGCGCGCTCTTCGACACGCCGACCTCGACGCGCCAGGTCGGGCCGATGTTGCTGGCCTTGAGGCTGAGCGTCGGCCCCCGGCCGGGGGTCGGGCCGGATCCGCCGGCCTCGTCGCCCTTGAGCGCGAGATAGGTCTCGAAGTTGGGCCGGCCCGAGGGCGGCAGGCCGTGATCCAGCTGGAAGGCCTGCAGGGCGCTGGCGAACGCACCGTCATAGCCGCGCTGTTTCAGCGCCGTGCGCATGAAGGCGGTCTTGTCCGAACCACCCCGCCAGTCGTCGCTTGCCTTCTGGTGGAAGGCCGGCGCGGTGTCCTTGCGCGACAGGCAGGTCCAGTAGGGCACGCTGGCATGCTTGCCGAGCAGCTCGATCACATGCAGGTCGATCAGGGTCTGCACCGCCTTGGCGGGCGAGTCCTGGCGGTCGAAGGACAGCCCGACCGAGGCGCCGTAATCGGCGAAGCCCGCCCGTCCGTCGACGCTGAGCGAGTTCTGGCGCAGCGTCAGCTGGTGCTGCGAGGTGTAGAGCACCTCGTGCGTGCCGAAGCGCGAGAGCCGCATGCCCGTCTCGACCGAGCCGAGCTGGGCCACGTAGGACACGCCGATATTGCCCTGCGGCGAACCGGACAGGCCGGCGCCGGCCGAGGCGTTCTCGGAGTAGAGCGCCTGCGAGACGTTGACGATCGACCCGGTGATGTTGAGCGAGGTCGGCGGCAGGTTCGGCGTCTGCGTGATCGGGTAGGGCGAGCCGGTCTGCAGCGCGGTCACCTGCAGCCAGGGGATCGAGGCGATGTCGATCACCCGGTAGGCGCCCGAGCGGCGGTTGGCCTCGGAGATCGCGTGGATCGTCATGTCCCGCAGGCTGAGCGGCAGCTTGCCGGTCGCATCGGGCATCGAGCCGACCAGGATGTCGGTCGTCGGCGCGTTGCGCCCGGCCAGCAGGCCGTCCAGGCAGCGGAGCGCGCCCTGGAAGTTGGTGGACGACGCGGTCGCCTCGGTCCGCGGCCGCTGGTCGGCCGAGAGCGTGGTGGCCTTTTGCGCGGCGCAGCCGCCGGCCAGGGCCACGAGCAGCATGGCAGTGCCGAGGCGCGCGGCACGGCGTCCGCCGGTGCGCCGCTGCGCGGTCCGGGCGCGGGCCTTGCGGGCAGCCTGAGGGCGGGGATCAGCGACCGAAGCAGACATTGACGCTATCCTCCACGACGATGACGTTTTCCTGGGGCGGACCGAAGGGCGAGGCCTCCTGGTCCTGCTCGACGGTGCCCTGCCGGCAGACGACGCCACCGCCGTTGCCGTTCACGACCTGGTCCTGGTTCTGGACGGCCGAGCCGGTGGCATAGGCGTTCGCGATCGCGCGCTGGACGCGGGCGCTGTCCTTGGCGCCCAGGGTCCGGGGCTGGAAGAAGTCGCCGGCCACGGCGGGGCCCGCGAGGAGCAGGCCAACGACACCGGCGAGCACCGGGCGGGCTGGACGGAAGGTGGTCGTCATCGGATCTCTCCTTTGCTGTCGGGCTGCCAGCGCTCGCGGCCGGCGTGCGGGCCGCGGTCGGCGCCGCTCTCGGGCCGGATCGTGATGCCGCCGGGGCCGGGCTCGGCGCGATTGCGGCTGGCGGCCCCCTTGGCGAAGGGCGCTGCGTCACCCGCGTCGTCAGCCACGTCGGCGGCCGTGTCGGCGGGGCCGGAGATCGAGAGCTGCACGCGGCCGCTGCGGGGGGCGAAGCCGACGGCGGCGCCGGCGGTCAGGTCGGACGCGACGATCCTGGCGGCCGGCAGCACCTCGCCGCCGACGCGGACATAGATCACGCAGTCTCCGGTGGTGCGGTCCGCCGGATCGTATTCGGCGGCCGTGGCGGCTGCGACCACGGCGGCAAGCGCGGCGGCGGTCCAGGCGATACGGGTCTTCGGCGGCAGGGCCATCGTCGCTCTCACGGCTTGGGTCGGTGGGGTCGGGCGAGGCGGGGAAGCCGACCCGCCAGAGCGGGTCGGCTGGCCGTCGCTCAGCGCTTCAGGCAGTTCTTGGAACCGATGTGGTTCGCGCCCTGCAGCGCCTCGGAGTCCTTGCCGAGGGCGATGTTGGTCGAGTTGATGACCGCCGTCGCCTGGGCGATGGCCGAGTTGCGCGCACCGCAGACGGTGTTCACGCCCTGGGCGGCGAAGGTGTCCTGGCCGAGCGAGACGTTGGTCGAGTTCACGACGACCGCTGCCTGGGCGACGGCGCTGTTGTCGGCACCGAACGAGGCAGCCTGGGCACCGGTGGCGGCGACGAGGGCGACGGCGGCGATCATGAGGGTCTTGGTCATCTCTGGGTCTCCTTGAGGTCTGGTTTGGCGGCCGCCCTGTGCGACCGGCACGGACTTGATGACCCGACGGCGCACCGGTCGGGAGCCACCAAAGGCGGGACCCGGCTTCAGGATTTGTGAAACCCGTGTTTCCAATGACTTACGCCGCGGGCGCCGCGCGCTCGCGATTTGTCGAGGATCCGTCTAGGGTTGGTGTCGGTGATGGCCGAGGTGGTTGCGTGCGGCACGAAGAGATCAGCGTTGACCAAGCGTGCATCCCCGACGTGGACGACGGGGCGCCGGCCATGACGGATTCGCCGGTCGAGGCAACGGCCGCGCTGCGGGGCGACGCGCTCAGCCGCGCAGCGCGGTGGCCCCGGCCCGAGGACTGCGCCCGTCCCGGCGCCAGTCCCTATGCGAGTGCCGACGCCGGCCACGCGCGGCGCGCGCGCTGCGACGAGGTGCGCGTCGGCCGCGAGGCCTGCCAGGTCGCCCGCAGCGTGTTCCAGCGCCGCGCCTTCGGAACCGACGACATGCCCGCGATGGAGGCCCTGATCGGGCGCCACGCTGCGGCGTTCGGGGGCGACCCGGCCGGTCCCCACGACATCCGCGCCACCGGCATGATCCCCGCGCGGCCGAGGCAGGCGCGCTT
>JBCBPG010000039.1:0-13018 GCA_039820865.1 Pseudomonadota bacterium | reverse complement strand
GCCCAGGCCCGCGCCAGCACCTCCGGCACCCGGCGCGCGCTGTCGATCTCGACCACCCACTTGGCGAGCGTCCCGAACATCGCGCGATAGTCGATCTCCTGGAACGCCTCGCGCTCGCGCATGTCGCGCCCGATCTGGCCGACGAACAGGATCATCGGGGTCGAGTTCTGCATCGCCGTGTGCACGCCGATCGAGGCATTGGTCGCCCCCGGCCCACGCGTCACCAGGCAGATGCCGGGCTGGCCGGTCAGCTTGCCCCAGGCCTCGGCCATGAAGGCCGCGCCCCCTTCGTGGCGGTTGGGCACGAAGCGGATCCCGCTGTCATGCAGCGCATCCAGCACGGCAAGGTAGCTCTCGCCCGGCACGCCGAAGACGGTGTCGACGCCAAACCGCTCCAGCGCCGCCACCAGCAGCCAGGCCCCGCTCGGCGAGGATGGCGTGGACGGCGTGCCGGGTGGCGTGTCGGGTGGGGCGGGGGCGGCGGTATCGGTCATGGCGGCATTGGCCGCTCGCCCGGCGAGCGTGTCAACGCCCGGTGCGGCACGGCCCGCGTGCATCGCCCTCGGCGCGTCCTGCGCGAACTCGGGCGGGATTGTGGCCGGACCGGCGCCGATCCGCGGCGGCCGCCGGCAGGCCCCGTGGCCCGCGCCCGGACCGCGGCCGCCGGACGCCTGCCGGCCGTGCCCCGCAGCTCGCGCCGCAGGCCACGCCAACCCGTTCAACCTGTTGAAAGAATTCCGGCCCGCTGCTTCCCCCAAAGCAGCGGGCCGGCGTCGCGGATCCCCCGAACGCATCCGTTCGCCCGCGCCAAGGACTGTTTGACCTGCAACCCGGGCGAGAAGTCGGCATGACTATGATTTAATGTGTCGATCCGGGAAATTCGCGCGGCACGCGAGACCGGGGGGCCGCCAACGCCCGACTGCGCCCCGCCCGACCGTCCCCGCCCGGCTGCCTCCCCCGACCGCGCTCAGTATCGGATCTGGCGAAAGGAGATCCCCGTGCTGGCGCTGCCCGGGACGCCCGCCTCGAGGTCGAACTGCAGGCGGGCAAAGCGCACCTCGGTCTCGGCCTCGGCGAACCCCGGCTCCCAGGGGATGTCGGTCACCAGGCACTGCGCCCGGGCGCCCTCCAGCGGCGCGCCCTCCGGCAGGCGGTTGAAGCGGTCGATCCGCCGCAGCACCGTGCGCCGGTCGACCTGCACCTGGCCCGACTGCACGGCGTCGTCGAGATAGGACCGCGCCTGCGCGGTGATGTTGGCCGGCCGCCACGCCCCGCAGATGCCGAGCCGGCCGTCGATCTCGCGCGAGGCCACGGCGAAGTCGACCGTGGTGCCGGTCGAGAACAGCCCGCCGCCGCGGCTGAACTCCTTGGTCACCGGCAGCGAGCCCGAGGGCACGGCCGTCGCGCAGCCCGCCAGGGCCAGGGCAAGCGCGGGCGCCATGACGCCGAGGGCGCGCCCGCTGCTGTGGGTTCGAAAGGGTCTGGTCATCGTCTCGCTCATCGCTGCATCTCCCATGTCGGTCGGTGTCGGTCGCGCTGGGCTCCGTTCAAGATCGGGACGGCGCGCCGGGCTGCAAGGGTCCACCGGCTCCCGCGGCCTCAAAGAAGGGCCCTGCCGGCGTGAACGGCGGCGCGCGTCGGGACGGATGCGGCGGCCCGCACACCCTCCCGTGAAGTCGCCCGCGACGCCTGGCGGCGCCCCGAGCGGTCCCTCAGGGACCTCACCCGGGACCCTGATCTTGACCTCGATGGGGCGAGACCGTCACCTGCAGGTCCCGCCGCCCCTCGGCTGCCCGGCGCCACGGTGGCGACGCGGCGCCGCTGACCGGGCGACCCGCCCGAGGAACGCCGATGACGCCTGTCCCGATCCGCCGCCGGCCAGCCGGCACCGCCGACCCGCGCCGCCCCGCGCTCGCCCTCGCCGCCGCGCTGCTCGCCGCCGCCGCACCGCCCTCCACGACGGCGGCCGAGACGCTGAACTTCGCGCATTTCATGCCGGTCGAGAGCTGGCAGAACCGCGGCCTCTTCGCCGACTGGGCCGCCGCGGTGGCCGCCGCCTCGGACGGCGCGCTCGAGGTCACGGTCTACCCGGCCCAGACCCTCGGCCGCGCGCCCGACGGCTACGACAACGCCCGCGACGGCATCGCCGACATCGCCTGGACGGTGCAGGGCTACACCGCGGGGCGCTTCCCGCTCAGCCAGGTGGTCGAACTGCCGGGCCTGTTCGACACGGCCGAGATCGGAAGCTGCGCCTTCCAGAAGCTCTACGACAGCGGCATGCTCGACGCCGAATATGCCGAGACCAGGGTGCTCTTCGTCCACACCCACGGCCCGGGCCACATCCATACCGGCGACACCCCGGTCACGACGCTGGAGGATCTCAAGGGCCTCAAGCTCCGCCGTCCCACCGCGGTGATCGGCCGCCTGCTCGAGGAACTGGGCGCCGAGCCCGTCGGCATGCCCGCCCCGCGCATCTACGAGGCGGCCGAGCGCGGCACGATCGACGGCTTCATGCTGCCCTGGGAGGCGGTCTCCGGCTTCCGCGCCGACGAGGTCTCGGACCACCATACCGAGTTCGGCTTCTACGCCCTCGCCTTCGTCGCCACGATGAACAGGGCCCGCTACGAGGCGCTGCCCGGGGACCTCAAGGCCGCCATCGACGCCAATTCGGGCATGGACTGGGCGCTGGCGGCCGGGCGGGGCTACGATCAGGGCGATGTCGACGGCCGCGCCCGCACGCTCGAGAGCGGCACGCTGCACGCCATCGAGGGGGCCGAGCGTGCCGAGTGGGAGGCCGCCGCCACCCGCACGACCGAGGCCTACCTCGCCGAGCTCGAGGCCCGGGGCCTGCCCGGCCGCGCCGTCTACGCCGCGGTCCAGGACCATGTCAGGGCCTGCGAAGCCGAGCATGGCGGCTGATCCCGACCACCCCCGGGCGCACCCCCGGGCCCACCCCCGAGCCGACCCCCGAGCCGCCCCCCGGGGGCCGGGTTCCGCGCCGACGTCCCAGGGCCCGGAGCCGGGCCGGGGCGACGGCAATGCCGACCTGCCCGACAAGGGCGCCTCCGGCATGCCGGCCGCCCTGCGGCCGGCACCTGCGGCGCAACCCGCAGCGCAACCCGCAGCCCAACCCGCAGCCCAACCCGCAGCCTGGCTGGCCCGCGCCACGGATGGCCTCGCCGCCGCCGCCGTCGCGGCCCTCGGCGCGGTCGTGGCGGGCGCGATCCTCGGCCGCGCCGTCTTCGATCTCTCCGGCGGCGCACTCGACACGCTGCTGCCCGGCGCGATCGAGCTCACCTCGCTCGCCCTCGCCCTCGCCGTCTTCGCGGCCCTGCCCGGTGCCGCCGCCCGCGGCCCCGTCCGCGTCGATCTCCTGGTCGGGCGCCTGCCCCGGCGCCTCGCGGGCCTGCTCGAGGCCACGTGGTCGCTCCTCTTCGCCGCCCTCGCCGCTCTTCTCGCCTGGCTCCTCGCCGGGCGTGCGGCGACCGAGGCCGCCCGCGGCGCGCTGACCCAGGACCTCGCCTGGCCGCAATGGCCGCTCGCGGCCGCGGGCGCCGTGGCGGCGGCGGCCGCCGCCCTGGCCGCCCTCGCCCGCGCCCGCGCCGTCCTCGCCCCCTCGGCCGCCCCCCGCGACGGCGACGACATGGGCGACGGCGGCCCCGGCGCCGATCCCGCGCTCGCCGGGCGTGGCCCTGCCGGCGGCCCGCGACCGACCGCAGGCCCCCGGGTGAGCCCTGCCGGAGGCGGGCCAACGGCCGCAGGCCCTCGATGAGCCCTGCCGGAGGCCGGCCAACGGCCGCAGGCGCCCGGTGAGCCCGGACGCGACCGGCCTCGCGGGCCTCGCCGTCCTCGCCCTGATGCTCGCGCTCGGCTGCCCGGTCGGCGTCGCCCTGGTCGCGGTCGGCATCGGCGGCTTCGCGACGCTCATCGGCATCGACCCGGCGCTCAGGATCTTCGAACGCGCGGCCATGGACGTCGCCACCAATCCCGGCCTTGCGGTCGTGCCGCTCTTCATCCTGATGGGCGCGCTGGTGGCCGAGGCGGGGATCAGCCGCGACCTCTTCGCCGCCGCCCGGCGCGTCACCGGCGGCCGGCCCGCAGGCCTGGCACTGGCGGGCCTCGGCGCCAGCGCAGGCTTCGCGGCCGCCTCGGGCTCCTCGCTCGCCACCGCCTCGGCCATGGCGCGCGCGGCGCTGCCCGAGATGCGGGCGGCCGGCACCGATCCCCGCCTCGCCGCCGGCTCGCTCGCCGCGGGCGGCACCCTCGGCATCATGATCCCGCCCTCGATCGCGCTCCTGCTCTACGCCCTGGTGATGGAGCAGTCGGTCGGCACGATGTTCCTCGCGGGCCTGCTGCCGGGCCTCGCCGGCCTCGCCCTCTACGCGCTGGCCGCGGTCGTCGCAGGCCGCCTCTGGCAGCCCGCCGGCACCACCGACCGCCGGACGCCGCCCCTCGCCCGGGCCGAGGCGCTCGGCGCCGGCGCCGCCCTCCTGCTCTTCGCGGGCGTCATGGGCGGGCTCTATGGCGGGCTCTTCACCCCGTCCGAGGCCGGCGGCGCGGGCGCGGCCCTCGCCCTCCTCCTCGCCCTCGCCCGCGGCGCCCGCCGCGCCGGCATCGCCCGCGCGCTCGGCGACACGGTGCGGCTGACCGCGACCCTCTTCGTGATCCTGATCGGGGCCGAGTGCTTCGGCTACTTCCTCTCGGTCAGCCGCCTCGCCGACGCGCTGCAGCAGGCCGTCGCCACCGCGGGCCTCTCGCCCACCGGGCTGATGCTGGCGATCATCGCCTTCTACCTCGTGCTCGGCTGCGTGATGGAGAGCCTGGCGATGATCCTGCTGACGGTGCCGATCCTGGCCCCGATGGCCGTCGCCGCCGGCTGGGACCCGGTCTGGTTCGGCATCGTCGCCGTCACCGCGGTCGAGGTCGGCCTGATCACGCCGCCCGTCGGCATGAACCTCTTCGTGGTCCGCGCCGCGGCACCCGGCCTCGCGCTCTCGACCGTCTGGGCGGGCGTGATCCCCTTCATCCTGGCCGACATCGCCCGCCTCGCGCTCCTGCTCGCCCTGCCCGGCCTCGCGCTCTGGCTCCCGGGCCTCGCCTGAGGCCATGCCCTGCGCGCCAGGCCATGCCCCGCGCGCCAGGCCTTGCCCGCTCCCACCCGCGACAGGTTACAGCCGACTCGCCGAACGGACTTCTAACGGCGATGGCCCCGGTTGCCGCGGGCCGGGGGGCAGCGTTCGCAGAAAAGTCACCCCTGCCGGTATAGCCTGACGCGGGAGGGGGCGCCTGCCCGGACGCATCCCGGACGCATCCCGGGCGCGTCGCCTCAGGCCGCCCCGGGCCCCCGGGACCGGCTCAGCTGCCGCTCGCGCAGCGCGATGTAGAGCGTCGCCGCGATGATCAGCGCGCCGCCCGCCCAGGTCGCGGCATCCGGCACCTCGCCGAACAGCCAGTAGCCCGCGATCCCGACCGTCAGCAGCCGCAGATAGCTGAACGGCGCCAGGAACCCCGCATCCCCGATCGCATAGGCGCGGATGTCGGTATAGGTCCTGAGCGCCGAGAACACGACCACCCCCGCGATCAGCCCCCAGGCGGCCAGCGTGACCGGCACCGACCAGACGAACAGCGCCGGCGGCAGTGTCGCCAGCGCGAGCACCACGCTGGACGAGGCGAAGACGGCATCCGGCCCGTCGCGATCCGCCGCCACCCGCCCCAGCACCAGGCAGAGGCCGTAGCACATGGCCGACCCCACCGCCGCCAGCATCGCCGGCTCCAGCGCCTGGGCCCCCGGACGCAGGATCACGAGCGCGCCGAAGAACCCGGCCAGCACCGCCAGCCAGCGCCGGATGCCGACCCGCTCTCCCGTCACCGCCATCGAGGCCAGCGTCGCGAAGACCGGCGCCAGGAAGAACAGCGCCGAGGCCGTCGCCACCGGCAGCTGCCAGATCGCGTAGAACCCGCCATTGAGCGCCCCCGCCAGCGCCAGCCCGCGCGCCATGTGCCAGCGCCAGGCCCTGAACCGGATCGGCCGCGGCCCGTCGCCGACAGCACCCCTGGCGAGCCCCGCGGCCAGTCGCGGCACCAGCAGCAGCACCGGCAGGAGCGACAGCACCGAGCGCAGGAAGGCCAGCATCACCGAGTGCACCTCGGCCGAGGCCTCGCGCACGAACAGCGTCATCCCCGTCGCCCCGGCGACCGACAGCAGGATCCACAGCGCCCCCCGCGCGTTCGGTGACAGGGCCATCAGCGTCGCGCCGGCGCGCGACGGCAGCCGCGGCAGGCGGAGCGACGGGAACACGGGCGGCGACATGGACGGGAGCCTTGCAGCGGACTTCGCGGGCGGACTTCGCAGGCGGGCATCGGTGGCGGGCATCGGTGGCGGCAACGGGGCCGGTGTCTTGCTAGGTGTCTTGCCAGGTGTCCGGACCGGTGTCTGGACCGGTGTCTGGGTCGTGGTCCGGACCCGTTTCGGGGCGCTCCACCGGACATCGCCCGTCTCGACAGGGCGGGCGCGTACTGGCACAGCCTGTCGAGACTGCCGACGCCGCCGAGGGATGGCAACGATGACGAACGGGAACCTGACCCCCGCCCCACGCCGCAGCACACGCCCCGCCCGGGCGGCATCGCGCCCGACCCTGCCGGCAATCGTCCCGTCGATCGTCCCTGCCTTCGTCCTTGCGCTTGTCCCGGCGCAGGTTCGGGCGACCGTCCTCGCGCTCGTCCTGGCGCTCGCCCCGGCGCCGGCAACGGCGCAGCTTCTCGAGAACCTGCTCGAGACCTGCTCGAACCCGCGCACCTCCCCGGCCGAGGCGCTCAGGACCTGCGACATGGCACTGGACAAGGGCGGGCGGCGGCTGAACGACCGCAACCGGGCGCGGGTCGCCTTCAATGCCGGGGTCGCCGCGCTCGACCTCGGCCGGCTGACGACGGCGCGCGCGCGGCTGGACCAGGCCGTGGCGCTCGACCCGACGATGGCCGCCGCCCGCGTCAGCCGCTCGCAGCTGCGTGCCAACGCGGGCGATCTCGACGGGGCGCTCGAGGACCTGGACGTGGCCGCCGCCAACGATCCCGGCTCGGCCGCCCCCCACCTCGCCCGCGGCCGGCTGCTGGCCCGCGCCGGCCAGCCGCGCGAGGCGATCGCCAGTTTCGACGCCGCCCTCCAGCGCGAACCGGACTGGGCGGCGAGCTATCTCGAACGCGGCAACGCGCTGCTCACGCTCGGCGAGGCGGGGGCCGCGGCCCGGGACTTCGGCCAGGTGATCGCCCGCGTGCCGCGCGACCCCACCGGCTGGCTCGGCCGCGGCAAGGCCCGGGCGGCGGCGGGCATCGCCGGCGCGCTCAACGACCTCGACCGCGCCGTGGCGCTGGCGCCCGACTGGGGTGCCGCGCGTGTCGTCCGCGGCGAGTATCTCGAGGCCATCGGCCGGCGCGACGACGCCGATGCCGACTTCCTGCGCGCCTGGGAGCTCGGCGCCCGCAGCCCCGCGCTCGAGGAACGGGTCCGCACCCTCTCGGGCGGTTGAGGCGCGACACCCGGCCGCGCCCGCTCCAACCCGCGTCAGGATAGTCGCGCAACGGTGACCATTCTGCGAACGCAGCACGCCGCGTGAGCGCAACGGCGCGGGCCGGCGTTAGCCGGGGCTTCAGCGAAAAGGCCCTAGACTGACGCGGGTGGGGGCGCGCCCGAGGGTGGGGGCGCGCCCGGGGCGGGAGGTCGCCAGCGGCGGCCGGTGACCGCGTCCCAGCCATAGAGCCAGTCGAGCCGGCCGGCCGCGACGGGCGGGGCCAGGCGGCTCACGCCGCCGATCACGAGGTGTTCGAGACGCCTCAGCGCCCCGTCGGGGCGGTGGAACAGGCCGGCATTGCTGCGCGCCAGCGCCTGGACGCGCGCGACCCGAGGCGCCCGCTCGGCCTGCCAGGCACCGAGCGCCGCGGCCATCCCCGGACCATCCTGCCCCCGCACGCCCGCCAGATGCCGGGCAAGCGCCACGCCATCCTCCAGCGCCATGGCCGCACCCTGCGCCATGAAGGGCAGCATGGCGTGGCAGGCATCGCCGATCAGCGCGACGCGGCCGGCCGACCAGGCCCGCGGCAGGGCGCGCTCGTGCAGGCCCCAGAGCATCGTGGTCTCGACCGCCTCCAGCGCGCGGCGGACGGGCGCCACGAGATCGGCGAAGGCCGCGCGGAGGGTGGCGGGATCGCCCTCGCAGGACCAGCCCTCCCCGGCCCAGGCGCTCCGCTCCTCGACCGCGACGATGTTGAGGAGATGCCCGCGGCGCACGCGGTAGGTGACGAGATGGCGACCCGGCGCCGACCAGACCGTCGCATCGGGCGGGATCGCCGTACCCGCGGGGTCGTCGGGGACCAGCGCGCGCCAGGCGGTCTGGCCGGTGAAGCGGGGCGCGCCGGCCAGGCCCCCATGAGGGACGCCGTGAGGGACGCCGTGGGGGACGCCGACCAGCGCGGCGGCAGGAGCACCGTCAGGGGCCGCGGCAGGGGCGCCATCTGGGTCGCCATCTGGGGTGCCATCTGGGGAGACGGCGTTCTCGATCCCGGCGCGCAGGCGCGAGCCCACGCCGTCGGCGAGGAGCAGGAGATCGGCCCCGGCGGTCGTCGGGCCCGTGGCGGTGGCGGTGGCGAGAGCGACGGCGATGCCCCCGGGGGTCTCGCGCCAGCCGGTCACCTCGGTGCCCGCGTCCAGAACGGCGCCGGCGGCGCGGGCGGCTGCCGCCAGGGCGGCGACGAGGTCGGCGCGGTGGACGTGGAGATAGGGGGCGCCCCAGCGGCGGATCGCGGCCTCGCCGAGCGCGGCGCGGTAGACGGTGCGGCCGCTGCGTCCGTCGGCCAGCACCGCGGCGCGGGGCTCGGCGGCCTCGGCGCGGACGGCATCGAGGGCACCGAGGGCGTCGAGGCAGCGGAGCGCGTTGGGGCTCATCTGCAGGCCGGCGCCAGCCTCGCCCCCGCCGATCGCGCCCGGGCGGCGCTCGCAGAGGCGCACGGACCAGCCTGCCCGCGCCAGCGCGGCCGCGGCCGCGAGCCCCGCGACCCCGCCGCCGGCCACCAGTGCCTTCGGCGGGCCTGCGGCTGGCCGCCTGTCGGCGGCGCCTTCGGCACCCGTCGCGGCGCCCGCTCCCTGGCGGTCGTCGCTCACCGGCGGCTCAGGCGCGCGAGGCCGAGGCGGTGCCGCGGGCCGAGACGGTGAGTTCGTAGACGCGCAGGCCCCGGTGCAGCTCGCTCTCGCCCACGCGCACGGTGGCGGTATGGCTGCGCCCCGGCGTCAGCAGCATGCCCGAGCGCGGCTCGGTCCCGCGGTCGATCACCAGGCGCGCGAACTCGAAGGCCATGGCGCGGGCGTCGCTGGGGCTGAGCGTGCTCGGCAGCACCTCGATCTCATGGTCGCAGAACGGCGCGAGGCCCTTGGTCACCACGCCCTCGTTCAGCTCGGGATCGTCCGAGCGGATGTAGAGATAGCGCATCCACAGCGCCAGCGGCGCGCGCCCGTTCACCACCTGGCCCACCTGGTCGGAGAACGCGTTGACCGGCAGGGTGTTCTTGGCCGGGTACCACAGCACCGCGAGCGGGTTGCACGCCTCGGCCACCGCCGCCGTCGCCGCCGTCACCGCCGCCGCGCGGTTGAAGGCGCGGTCCAGCCGCGCCACGCCCCGGTCGCGCATGAAGCCGAGATCGGCGATTTCGACCCAGGCGCGGTGGCGCGCGACCTCGGCCGGGCCGCCCGGCCAGAGATCGGTGTTCACCCACCTGGTCAGGCCTGAGCGGAACTCGTACTCGCCCGCGCGCGCGGCGATCCAGATGCCGACATGGTCGATGACCAGGAAGACCATGCGCGTGCGCGTGGGCCGGCCGAAGCTGAGAAGACCGCCGCCGCCCTGCTCGGCCGCCTCGATCTTGCGCATCTCCGGGTGGAGCAGCACGCGCGCGCCCGAGGCCGACACGATCCGCTCGATCCGCTCGACCAGGTCGACGGTATCGGGGATGTAGGGCTCCTCAAGCGGCAGGATCGCCGCGAAGTGATCGCTCTTGGCGATCGTCTCCCGCGTCTTGCGTTCGATCCGCGCTGACATCGCCCTTTCGGCCCCCCGACCGATCCATTCCCGGGCCGGGGCGCGCCCCCGTCGCCCGCGTCCCGCCCCGAATTCACGAGATAATGCGGCAGCGCCGCAAATACAGCATTAGGGCACGTGATGATGTGATCGCAACCGCGCGACGGCGTTGCGGCACGCGGCGCCCGCGCCCGGCGCGGGCCCCGGCATGGCGTACCGCTCAGCTGTCGAGGAAGCTGCGGAGTTTCCGGCTGCGGCTGGGGTGCTTCAGCTTGCGCAGCGCCTTGGCCTCGATCTGGCGGATGCGCTCGCGCGTGACCGAGAACTGCTGGCCGACCTCCTCCAGCGTGTGATCGGTGTTCATGCCGATGCCGAAGCGCATGCGCAGCACCCGCTCCTCGCGCGGCGTCAGGCTCGCCAGGACCCGCGTGGTGGTGTCCTTGAGGTTGGCCTGGATCGCGCTGTCCAGCGGCAGGACGGCGTTCTTGTCCTCGATGAAATCGCCGAGCTGGCTGTCCTCCTCGTCGCCGATCGGCGTCTCGAGGCTGATCGGCTCCTTGGCGATCTTCATCACCTTGCGGACCTTCTCGAGCGGCATCTGCAGCTTGGCGGCCAGCTCCTCCGGCGTCGGCTCGCGGCCGATCTCGTGCAGCATCTGCCGGCCGGTGCGCACCAGCTTGTTGATCGTCTCGATCATGTGCACGGGGATGCGGATCGTGCGCGCCTGGTCGGCGATCGAGCGGGTGATCGCCTGGCGGATCCACCAGGTCGCATAGGTCGAGAACTTGTAGCCGCGGCGGTACTCGAACTTGTCGACCGCCTTCATCAGGCCGATGTTGCCTTCCTGGATGAGATCGAGGAACTGCAGGCCGCGGTTCGTGTACTTCTTGGCGATCGAGATCACCAGCCGCAGGTTCGCCTCGACCATCTCGGTCTTGGCGACGCGGGCCTCCTTCTCGCCCTTCTGCACCGTGTGCACGATGCGGCGGAACTCGCCGATGTCGACGCCGACCAGCTGGCCGATCTCCGCGATCTCGCCGCGGGTCTGCTCGATCTGGATGCGGTCCTTCTCGACCATCCGGGCCCAGCCCTTGCCGGAGAGCTTGGCGACGCGGTCGGTCCAGTTCGGGTCCAGCTCGGCGCCGCGATAGGCGTCGATGAACTGGCGGCGGTTGACCTTGTGGGCGTCCGCGACCTTGACCAGCTGGCCCTCCAGCGTGATCAGCCGGCGGTTGATGCCGTAGAGCTGGTCGATCAGCGTCTCGATGCGGTTGGCGTGCAGGTGCAGCGAGTTGACGTGCTCCACCATCTCGCGGCGCACGCGCTGGTACACGCGCTCCTGCTCGGGCGAGAACACGATGTCGCCGTCCAGCGCCGCGTCGATCCGCTCGGACTGGAGCGCGCGCAGGTGCTGGAAGTCCTCGGCGATGCGGTCGAGCAGCTCCAGCACGCGCGGCTTGAGGCTCGCCTCCATCGCCGCCAGCGAGACATTGGCCTGGCTCTCGTCGTCCTCCTCGCCCTCGACCGGGCTCGCGCCCTCCTCGGTCGCGGCCTCGTCGCCGCCAGCCTCGCCCGGCGCCCCGCGCCGCGCCTCGGCCGGCCGCGCCGCCCCGTTGGCGGCGACGTTGGCGGCCCCGTTGGCGGCGACGCCGGCCGCCCCGTTGGCGGCGCCGTTGGGCCTGGCGGCCGGCTCATCGGCCGGCCCGACGGGCGCGACGGCCGAGGGGTCGACCAGCTCGCTCTCGTCGGTCGAGCGGCCGAAGGTGGTCTCCAGGTCGATGACGTCGCGCAGCAGGATCTTCTCGTCGAGCAGCTCCTCGCGCCAGACGGTGATCGCCTGGAACGTGAGCGGGCTCTCGCAGAGGCCGCCGATCATCGTGGCGCGCCCGGCCTCGATTCGCTTGGCGATCGCGATCTCGCCCTCGCGCGAGAGCAGCTCGACCGTGCCCATCTCGCGCAGGTACATGCGCACCGGGTCGTCGGTGCGGTCGACCTCGCCCGAGGACGACTGCTGCGTGGTGGTGACCTCGCGCGTCTCGGGCTTCTTGGCCTCCTCGGGCTGCTCCTCGCCCTCGTCGTCGTCCTCGACGACGTTGACGCCCATCTCCGAGAGCATGGACATCACGTCCTCGATCTGCTCCGAGGAGAACTTGTCCGAGGGCAGCACGCGGTTCAGCTCGTCGTAGGTGATGAACCCCTTCGACTTCGCCTTGGCGATCATCTTCTTGACGTCCGCCTGGCTCATGTCGAGCAGCGTGCCGTCGCCTTCCTGGCTCTCCGACTGGTCTTCGTCCTTGGGCGCCATGATGTCCTCGTTCGGGGCCCGAGCGGGCGATCATCTGGGTGCGTCGTCCCGCAGGGGCCCGTCGCCGCGAATCGGTCGCGCGTCGATCCCCGCCAGCACGACAGCTGGAGCGCGAACGCGCATGGCGCGTTGCCCGCTGCAAGCGTCAATGGTGCGATCTAGGCCGCTTGGCCCCCTAGTGGAAGGGATGGTCAGTCGTTTTTTGACGTCGACTCGATTTCTTGCAGCAGTGCCTCCCAGGCGGCGAGGGCATCCTCGGGGTCGCTTTCGGACCGGTCCACGGCATAGGCACGGGCCGCGTCGAGAATCGGATCGGCGAATCGCGCATGGCTGCCGCCGCAGCGCGCCAGCAGCCCCGCCCGCTCGTCCTCGCTCGCCTCCAGCGCATCGGCGAAGTCGACCGCCATGCCCGCGCCCTCATGCGCCACCGCCTCGACCGCGCTCTCGGCCAGCGCCGCCATGCGCGCCAGCGAGAGGGCATGGCGCGTGATCAGGTCGCGCAGCTCCGCCTGCACCGCCTCGTCCCGCGGCACCGGGTGATCGGGCGAGGGCGCGCGCAGCGCCGCGACCACCAGCGGATGCGACCGCGGCTGCGGCAGCGCGGCCAGCGCGGCCAGCGGCGGCGCAAGCCGCCCGGCCGCGCCCTCCCCGG
>JBCBPG010000038.1:0-13201 GCA_039820865.1 Pseudomonadota bacterium | reverse complement strand
GCCTGGCCGGCAGCACCCGCTCGCTCGGCGGCTTCTGAGGCGACGGCGAGATGCAGGAGGGTGCGCCGGATCACGCTGCATGTGCAGGCGACGAGCGAGCGTCTGCGCATCGCGGCCGTCGCGGTGCAGACGACGCGTCTGCCGGGTCTCGCGGCCAGAAGCCTGCGGCAGCGCCGGCCGGCGGCCCGGCCGGTGCCGGGGTGTGCTGCGATGTGGCCGACAGGGCGACGGGTCCCGAGACCGGGGGACGGGCAGGGCGGCGCCGCACGCCGCCAGGCCCTCGGCGACAGTTCGGCGCCAAGCCGTCGGCAGCGGTTGGCACGGCGGCGAGGCATCGGCGCCGCGGCCCGCCGTCCTGCGCTGCGGACGATGGCCCCAGGGGCCGGCGCCCGGCGGGTCCCGCATCCGTCCTGCCGCGCCCGGCGCTTCTGAACCGACCTGCCGCCCTGACCCGGCCGGGCCCCCATGCGCGCGATGCGGGCGAGGCCGAACCCGCGCGGCGACGCGGCAGACCGCGCGCGGCAGGCCGCATCCTGCCGCCCGACCCGGGGGGCGTGATGGGGACCGGCGATGCGCCCGGTGCGGCCGGTGCGCCCGGTGCGGCCAACCCCGCGATCTTGGCCGCGTCGGGCCGGCAGGGTGTCAAGTCGTCAGCCCCGCCGTCGTCTCGCGGGGCGATGCCTGGAGGGGCAACCGAAACGGTCTCGGCCTCGTGCCTGCGCGCGGCGGCGCATCGCTATCCGAGGCTCGGGGTCAATCAGGCCGACGGGCCGCAGGCGACGCGGCCAGGCGGATCGGAAACCGCGGCGGCCCGAAAAACCGGTGCCGCCGCCGACGCAGCCGGCACGGCGACCAGGGCTGCGGCTGGGCGAGCGCGCGACGGCGGGCGCCGCCACGCGCCGGCGTTCGCGGAGGATGAGCGGCAGGACGCGCTCCGCCCCGGGGCAAGGGACGCGCCTGGGGCACGACGGGCCCCGCCCGCTGGCGTCCCCCCCGAACCAGGCGCCCCGGTGGGTGCTCAGGGCGGGACCGTTGCGGGGTGCCAGACGCCGACGGCATCGTCACCGATCCGGTCGAGCGCGGTGAGCGTGAAGCGCGGCGCGTCGCCCAGCCGGTCGAGCCCGATCGGATCGACGCCAGCCCGCCCGTCCGCGCCGATCACGGCGCCCGCGGAAAACAGGACCAGTTCATCGACCAGCCCGGCGCGGAGCAGCCCGGCGGCAAGCCCGGCACCGCCCTCGCAGAGAACTTCGGTCGCCCCCGTGCGCCCGAGGGCGTCGACCAGCGCCGCAGGGTCAAGCCACGTGTCACCGGAGAATGCGCCGGTGCCATCGGGGCGAGGCCGGTCCTCGCGGTCGCGGCGGGGCTGGCCGTGGAAGGCGTGAGCGCTGTCGCCCGGCCCCGGCATGGCGTGGCGTCCCGCATCCCCCCGTGTGCGATGATCGCCCGGGCGCCGCGCCGGCGTCGACGTCGCTTGGCGTGGGAGGGCCGGATCGCCTCCAGGCGTGCCGGCGTCCGGCCGATCCCGAAAGTCGGTTGCCCCGGGCGGGGCGCCGGTCTCCGACGGCGGGTCGCCAGGGTGGTGCCGGCCCCCGAAGCTCGATGGCCCGTCGGGGACCGCGGCACCTGCAGGGGGCGCAGGCGGCACCGGGAGAAAGCGGACACCCCGTGCCGCCAGGGCCGCCTGTCGCGCCCGCCAGTCGGCCGGTGCGTCCTGCGGCTCGCCCGGGGCATGGGCGAGCCAGACCGGCTGGCGCGTGGCGCTGGTCGCCAGGCGTGAGGCGGGCGGCAGGGTGAGGCGGGGGTCGACGACGACGCGCGCCGGCTGTCCGACCGAGCGGCCCATGCCGCGGACGTCGAGCATCGGGTCGTCGGCCCGCGCGGTGCCCGCCCCGACCATCACCGCATCGGCCCGGGCGCGCATCGCGTGCACCCGCGCCCGGGCGT
Source organism: Pseudomonadota bacterium (assembly GCA_039820865.1). Classification (GTDB taxonomy): domain Bacteria; phylum Pseudomonadota; class Alphaproteobacteria; order Rhodobacterales; family Rhodobacteraceae; genus Thermohalobaculum. Next base: position 11,254 of record JBCBPG010000038.1, on the reverse strand, counting down.
GCGGCCCCGTGATCCAGCGGCTCTCTCCGGTGCGCGTCGCGATCCGGCCGTCGAGCGTTGTGGCGAGCTTGAGCACCAGCCGCGGCCGGGCGCGGGTGATCATGCTGAGAAAGCCGGCATTCACGGCCCGCGCCTCCGCCTCGAGCACCCCGACCGTCACCGTGATCCCCGCCGCGGCCAGACGTGCGAAACCGCGGCCGCAGACGCGCGGATCGGGGTCCTGCAGCGGGCAGACGACGCGCGCGACGCCGGCGGCGGCCAGCGCATCGGCACAGGGGGGCGTGCGGCCGTGATGGGCGCAGGGTTCGAGCGTGACGTAGACGGTGGCACCGGCGACCGTCTCGCCCCGCGCGGCGGCATCGGCCAGCGCGACCGCCTCGGCATGGGGGCGCCCGCCCGGCGCGGTCAGGCCGCGGGCGATCAGCCTGCCGCGCTGCACGATCAGCGCGGCGACTGCCGGGTTCGGCGCCACGCGCCCCCGTCCGCGGCCCGCGAGCGTCAGCGCAGCGCGCATCCAGCGGGCATCATCGTCGCTGTCCTGGCGTTCACCCACCCTGGCACCCGACCTGCGCGGCTCCCGCGTCCGGCGCGGGCCGGCGCGTCAGCTGTTTCCCGGCACCTGGGGGCGGAGCTCGGAGACGAAGTCCTCGAAATCCGCCACTTCCTGGAAGTTCTTGTAGACCGAGGCGAACCGCACATAGGCGACCGTGTCGATCCGCGCGAGGCTTTCCATGACAATCTCGCCGATCGTATCGGAGGGAATGTCGGTGTCGCCCAGGCTCTCGAGCCGGCGGACGATGCCCGAGATCATCTGCTCGATACGCTCACCCTCGATCGGGCGCTTCTGCAACGCGATGCGGATCGAGCGGGCGAGCTTGTCGCGGTCGAAGGGCTCGCGACGGCCGTTCTTCTTGACGACGACGAGATCGCGGAGCTGCACGCGCTCATAGGTCGTGAAACGCCCGCCACAGCTGGGGCAGAGCCGCCGCCGCCGGATCGCCACGTGATCCTCGGCGGGGCGCGAGTCCTTCACCTGGGTGTCGACGTTGCCGCAGAACGGACAGCGCATGAACCGGCTCCCTTGCCACTCGCGCCGTTATAGCGAGCGGGCGACGCATTGTGTAGCAGGTGCGAATTACCCCAAGATGTGCGGTATTCCTACCACAGGCTGTCGGGCTGTCGCCAGCGGTTCACGGCCGCCTCCCGTCAGGCCGGGACGACCAGGCCGCCCAGGATCACCGCGTCCTCGCCGGGGCGGCGGCGGAAGATCAGCACCTCGCCGGAGGTGGTCCCGCGGCCGAGCAGGGCGCTGATGTTGACCTGATGGGTGACCATCATCAGCGTCTCGTCGGGCGGCAGCCGGTCGAGCAGGGTGCGCAGCGACGCCGTCTGGGCCGGCCCGTCGGCGCGGTTCTCGAAGAAGGAGTTGAGCGCCGGCACCTCGACCACCGCGCCAAGGCCGAGGAGCCGCGCCGTGTCGAGACAGCGGCACCAGCGCGAGGACAGCACCCGGTCGATCTGCACGCCAGCCTCTCGAAGCCGCGCGCCCGTGCGCCGCGCCTGCTCGCGCCCGCGGTCGTCGAGATTGCGCTGTGTCGTGCAGTCGTCCACGTCGAATGCCGCCGGATCGCTGTAGCCGGGGGCCAGGGCGTGGCGCATGATCGCATGGGTATGCGGCTCGGCCAGGCGGGCCAGCGCGTCGGCATTGCTCGCGGCCCGGCCGAGCGGCAGGGTCGCCGCGATCGCGCCCAGGACGAGGCGCCGACGCTGCCACCGCGCGGCGGCCCGTGGCGCGGGCGGTCGCTGGCCTCTTGCGGTCTGTCGCATGTCGCTCATCCCTCGCTCTCGATCACGAAATCCGCGACACGGCTCTCGGCCAGGACGAGCCTGCCGTTGGGAAGGTCGTTCTCCTCGACCCGTCGTGCGATCTCGGCCGTGGGCAGGCCGGCGTCGGCCCAGCGCGCGACCAGGCGGCGGCGCAGGAGCGAGCGCCCAGCCTCGAGCCGAACGGTGACGTTGAAGAAGGGCGCAAGCCTCAGCCAGGGATCCCAGTCGAGCAGCAGGTAGTTGCCCTCGACGATCACCACCTCGGTCGTGGACGGGATCAGCCGGGCCCCCGCGCGCGCGACCTCGAGCGCGCGATCGAAGACGGGGACGGCGATCTCGGGCTCGTCGTTCCGGCCCAGCCGTTCGAGCATGTGCGCCAGACCCGCGACATCGAAGGTCTCCGGCGCGCCCTTGCGCTCACGCAGGCCGCGTGCCTCGAGCACGGCATCGTCGAAATGGTAGCCGTCCATCGGCAGGATGGCGGCCGGATGCCCCGCGGCCCCGAGCTGCCCGGCGAGCGTGACGGCCGCCTGCGACTTGCCCACGGCCGGCGGTCCGGCCAGGGCGACCATCAGGCGTCCCGGCCGGGTCGCGAGACGCCCGGCCAGATGCCCGGCCAGATGCCCGGCCAGGCTCGCCAGCGTCACCGGTTCTTCGCCGCGCCCGTCCATTGGCGCGCTCCCCCACGGAAACAGAGAACCCCGGCGTACGGGACGCCGGGGCCGGTCGGCAACAGGCGGGCGCGCAGGGCCCGCGTCGGTCAGAGCGCCTGGTAGATCGGGAAGCGCGCGGTGAGCTTCAGGACCTTCTCGGTCACCGCCTTCTCGACTGCGGCGTTGCCCTCCTCGCCGTTCTTGGCCAGGCCCTCGACCACCTCGGTGATCAGGCGCCCGACCTCGCGGAACTCCTCCTCGCCGAAGCCGCGCGTGGTGCCGGCGGGCGAGCCGAGACGCAGGCCCGAAGTGACCATCGGCGGCTCGGGGTCGAAGGGGATGCCGTTCTTGTTGCAGCAGATATGGGCGCGCAGCAGCGCCTGCTCGGCCGCGTTGCCCTTCACGCCCTTGGGCCGCAGGTCGACCAGGCAGAGATGGGTGTCGGTGCCGCCGGTGATGATGTCGAGCCCGCCCTTCTTGAGCTCGTCCGCCATCGCCTGGGCGTTCTTGATCACCTGGGCGATGTAGGCGCGGAACTCCGGACGCAGCGCTTCGCCGAAGGCGACGGCCTTGGCGGCGATCACATGCATCAGCGGCCCGCCCTGCAGGCCCGGGAAGACGGCCGAGTTGATCTTCTTGGCCAGCGCCTCGTCGTTGGTGAGGATGATGCCGCCGCGGGGCCCGCGCAGCGTCTTGTGCGTGGTCGAGGTGGCGACATGCGCGTGGTCGAGCGGGTTCGGATGGTGGCCGGCCGCGACCAGGCCCGCGAAATGGGCCATGTCGACATGCAGGATCGCGCCCACGCTGTCGGCGATCTCGCGGAACTTCTTGAAGTCGATCTGGCGCGGCACGGCGGAGCCGCCGGCATAGATCAGGCCCGGCTTGTGCTCCTCGGCGAGCTTGGCGACCTGATCGTAGTCGATGCGGTGATCCTCGGTCGACACGCCGTACTGCACGGCGTTGAACCACTTGCCCGAGAGGTTGGGCTTGGCGCCGTGGGTCAGGTGGCCGCCCGAGGCGAGGTCCATGCCCAGGATCGTGGTGCCCGGCTTGATCGTCGCCAGCATCACCGCCTGGTTGGCCTGCGCGCCCGAGTGGGGCTGGACGTTGGCGAACTTGGCGTTGAAGAGTTGGCAGATGCGGTCGATCGCCAGCTTCTCGGCGACGTCGACATGCTCGCAGCCGGCATAGTAGCGACGGCCCGGATAGCCCTCGGCGTACTTGTTCGTCATCACCGAGCCCTGCGCCTGCATCACGGCGCGGCTGGCGATGTTCTCCGACGCGATCAGCTCGATCTCGTCCTGCTGGCGGCGCAGCTCGCCCACCATCGCCTTGTAGAGATCCGGGTCACGGGTCGTCAGGTCCTCGGTGAAAAAGCCGCCGTCCTTGATCTTGGCGTCCATGGTCGTCTCCTCTGGGGTGCGGCCGGTCCGTATCGTGCCCATGGGGCGCCCCTCGACCGACCTTGTCGCGCTGGCGCAACATTAGGCATGACGAAACCGCGACACACGCGAAAAGGCGTCGCGGCGGGGCGGCATGCGGGCAAATCTCGCCTGCTGAAAACCGCCGGGGCGGGCGCTTCCGCGCTATGGCAGACGGCCTCCGGAGCGGGGCACGGCAAGAGGCGGGGATGGGGCGATGGGCTTCACGAGGCTCTCGATCGAGGCCAGCGAGGCGCCCGAGGCGCAGCGCGCGCGCGCTGTGCTGATCGACCGCTACGGCGACCATCCGCGCGCGGCGGCCGACTGTATCATCGCGCTCGGCGGCGACGGCTTCATGCTCTCGACCCTGCATTCCAGCATGGGGCTGGGCCTGCCGGTCTATGGCATGAACCGCGGCACGGTGGGGTTCCTGATGAACGCCTACCGGCCGGAGGGGCTGATCGAGCGGCTGGACGTGGCCAAGACCGCGCGCATCAGCCCGCTGCGGATGACGACGCGCGTGGCGGGCGAGGTCGAGCGCACGGCGCTGGCGATCAACGAGGTCTCGCTCCTGCGCGAGACGCGCCAGGCGGCCAAGCTGCGCGTCAGCGTCGATGGCGAGGTGCAGCTCGACCCGCTGGTCTGCGACGGGGTGATGGTGGCGACGCCCGCCGGCTCGACCGCCTACAACTACTCGGCGCACGGGCCGATCATCCCGATCCGCGGGCGGCTGCTGGCGCTGACGCCGGTGGCGCCGTTCCGGCCGCGGCGCTGGCGGGGCGCGCTGCTGCCCTACGAGGCCGAGGTGACGATCGAGGTGCTGGAGCAGGCCAAGCGCCCGGTCTCGGCCACCGCCGACCATGTCGAGGTGCGTGACGTGCACCGGGTCGACGTGGCGCTCGCGCCGGAGATCGGGCTCAGCCTGCTGCATGACGCCGGACACAGCCTCGAGGAGCGGATTATCCGCGAACAATTCTCGGTCTGAGGCACCGGACGGTTTTCGACACGGAGTAACGGGGGGAGCCTGTCCCGAACGGATACGGAAATGAGGCCCATAGCGCCCTCGTTTCCTCTCAGTTATTTGTTAGCACATCCTACGGGGTGGAGTTGTGAAGCGAAGACCAGAGAGAGTTTGTGTCCATGCAACCGATAGTTGAGTTTCTGGCGCGTGGTGTACTTGCTGGTGTAGAACTGCGTGCCGAGGATCGCTGTAGGGCCCATTGCGGGCCGTGGCGGGACTTCGTGGCGGACGAGGCGGGCGCGATGACGCTCGACTGGATGTCCCTGACGGGTGGCGTTGTCGTTGCGACCGTCGCCATCGTTGGCGTGATCGCGACCGATGCGGTTGGTCTCGTCGGCAAGATGAACGACATGGATGCCGCGCATCACCGCGCCGTCGCCGAGGCCAAGGTGCTGGCCGAGCGTGGCGGAAAGGCAAGCGCGGCCGAGCCTGCGCGCCTCTACTATCCCGACAGCACGGCCGGTCCTGCGCCCATGGGCAGCGATACCGCGGTGCTGATCGCGGCGCCGCGCGATTCCGGCGGCGGGGGGGCCTTCGAACCCGCGATCGCCGAGCCCCGTCGGGGTGAGGAGACGATCGCCGCGATCGGCGGGCCGTCGCTGGCGGTGCCGGGCGTGGATGGCGGGCCCGCGGTAGATGCCGCGGTCACGGGGGGCGTGGGCGCGGCGGCCGATGACTGCCGCGACCGCGCGGCCGCGAACCCCTTCATGACCGAGAGCCTGCTGTCGAGCGAAGCCTGTGCCTTTGCCGATGCCGAGCCGGTTCTGGCCGAGCCGCTGGTGCGCGAGCCCGGCAGCGTCGAGCTGCGCGGCCCGATGATGCCCGAGACCGACACCGCCGCCGGCATCGCGGTGCCCGGTGCCACGACCGCCGCCGGCGACCACTGCGACGACGTGGCGGAGGCCGGTGCCTGGTCGAGCGAGAGCCTGCGCAACGCCGCCTGCCGCTGAGGTCGCGCCCGGCAGCGCCGGCCGGGCCTGCGCGTCCCCGGATCGCCCGGGGGGCCCGGGGCGGTTGACCTCGCCCGCCGCCCCGGGCATCCGGGAGCGTCCCGCGCGGCGGTGCGGGACCTCAGGCGGCAACGGGGCGGGGTACGCGCATGACGGTCGGCGAACAGCTGCGCTGGTGGGGCATCGGCCTGGTCGCGACGCTCGCGCTGGTCTGGTTCCTGTCCGCGCCGCTCCTGCCCTTCATCATGGGCGCGATCATCGCCTATCTCGCCGATCCGCTGGCCGACCGGCTCGAGAAGGTCGGGATGAGCCGGCTGATGGCGACCGTGTCGCTCTCGGTGGGGCTGGCCGTCGTGTTCTTCGGCGCCGCCGTCCTGTTGATCCCGGCGGTGATCGACCAGATTCGCAGCCTGATCGCCAGCGCTCCCGACTACGTCGCCATGGCGCATGCGTACCTGGGCGAGGCGATGCCGCCGGGCGAGACGCAGGACGGCCTCTATGCCCGCATGACCACGATCCTGCAGGAACGCGCCGAGGCCTGGTCGGTCCGGGTGCTGGAGAACGTGTGGCTGGGCGGCCTGGCCGTGGTCGATTTCGTCACCATCGCCGTCATCACGCCGGTCGTGGGCTTCTACCTGCTGCACGACTGGGACCGGATCATGGCCGCGCTCGACGACCTGGCACCGCGCCAGCACCAGGCGCTGCTGCACCGCCTCGCTCTCGAGCTGGATGACGTGCTGGCGGGCTTCGTTCGGGGGCAGATGACGGTCTGCGCGATCCTCGGCAGCTTCTACGCCGTCGCGCTGATGGCGGTGGGGCTGCAGTTCGGGCTGCTTGTCGGGCTCTTCGCGGGGCTGATCAGCTTCATTCCCTTCGTCGGCTCGATCCTCGGCGGCGTGATCTCGATCGGCATCGCGCTCAGCCAGTTCTGGGGCGACTGGCAGTGGGTCGCGGCGGTTGCGGTGATCTTCGGCATCGGCCAGGTGGTCGAGGGCAACTACCTCACGCCCAAGCTGGTGGGCGGGCATGTCAAGCTGCACCCGGTCTGGCTGATGCTGGCGCTCAGCGTCTTCGGCTCGCTGATGGGCTTCGTCGGCATGCTGATCGCGGTGCCGGCGGCGGCGGCGATCGGGGTGCTGGCGCGCTTCCTGGTCGAACAGTACCGGCGCGGGCGGCTCTATCGCGGCGATCCGGCCTGGCGCGCGGCGCTGGCGCGGGCGGCGGCGGCGCGCCAGGCCGAGACGGCGGAGGGCGCGGGCCAGGCACCCGATCCGGCGCCGCCGGGCGGCGGGAGCAGCGCGTGAGCGCGGGCGGCGTCGCGTGGGAGGACCGGTTGCGCCAGATCCCGTTGGACTTCCAGCGCCGGCCCGGCCTCGGTGTCGAGGACTATCTCGTCGCGGCGCCGAACCGGGAGGCGGCGGCGCTGACGGGCGAGCCCGGGCGCTGGCCGGGGCGGCGCCTGGCGGTCGCGGGGCCGGAGGGGGCGGGCAAGACGCATCTCCTCAGCATCGCCGTGGCGCGCGAGCCCGAGGCCGTGCTGGTGGACGGTGCGGCGCTGGACCCGGAGAGCGCTGGCAGGCTGGCCTCGGCGCGGCTGGTCGCGGTGGACGATGCCGACCGGGCGGCGGGGCGGGCCGAGGGCGAGGACGCGCTCTTCCACCTCTACAACCTGATGGCGGCCGGTGGCGGGCACCTGCTGGTCGCCGCCCGGCGCCCGCCCGCGGCCTGGCCCGCGATCCGGCCCGACCTGGTCTCGCGCCTGGCGACCTTTGGCGTGGTCGAGATCGGGGCGCCGGATGACGCGTTACTGTCATCTGTTTTGCTTAAGGCTGCGGCGGATCGCGGTCTGGATGTTGCCCCGGCGGCGGTCGCGCATGTGCTGGCGCGCATCGAACGGTCCTTCGCGGCCGTCCATGCCGCCGTCGCCGTCCTCGACGCCCATGCCGCCGACCGGCGACGGCGCGGCGTCACGCTTCGGATGGCGTCCGAGGTACTGCGCGGAGGCCACACCGCCGCTCCGGAACCCGGAGCCGGACACAGCCGTGAGGAGTGAGAGCATGCGCGCCGATTTCCTGAACACCACCGAGACCCCGGTGCCGGCCGAGCATGCCGTCACCCTGGAGCCGGCCGCGCCGGAGCGGTTCTTCAACCGCGAGCTCTCCTGGCTCGCCTTCAACTGGCGCGTGCTGGAGGAGGCGGAGAACCGCAACCAGCCGCTGCTGGAGCGCCTTCGCTTCCTCTCGATCTCGGGCAACAACCTCGACGAGTTCTACACGGTGCGCGTCGCGGGCCTGCGCGCGCAGGTCATGGCGGACATGGACGCCCGCTCGGTCGACGGGCTGACGGCGGCGCAGCAGCTGGCGCTGATCGACGCCGATGCGCTCTCGCTCCAGCGCGAGCAGCAGCGCACCTGGCTGAGCCTGGCGCGCGAGCTGGCGGCCGAGGGGATCCGCGTGGTCGGCGCCGACGACCTGTCGGCCGAGGAGGCGGCGGCGATGGAGCGCCACTTCCTCCACCAGGTGTTCCCGGTGCTCTCGCCGCTGGCGATCGATCCGGCGCACCCGTTCCCCTTCATCGCCAACGGGGGCATGGCGCTGGCGCTGGCGCTGAAGCGCGACGCCGATGGCGAGCCGCTGGACGCGCTGATCCCCGTGCCGCCCCAGCTCAAGCGCTTCGTGCGCCTGCCCGAGCGGGAGGGGCAGCTCCGGTTCCTGCCGCTGGAGGGGCTCCTCCAGATGTTCCAGGCGCAGCTCTTCCCCGGCTACTCGGCCATCGGGCACTGCCTGTTCCGGGTGCTGCGCGACAGCGATCTCGAGGTCGAGGAGGAGGCCGAGGACCTGGTGCGCGAGTTCGAGACCGCGCTCAAGCGCCGCCGTCGCGGCGAGGTCGTCCGCCTCAAGATCAGCGCCGGCGCGCCCGAGGCGCTGCGCGCCACCATCGTGCGCGAGGCCAACGCCCGGCCGGAGGAGGTGATCGACGTCGACGGCTGGGTCGGCGTCGCGGCACTGTCGGAGCTGGTGGTCGACGACCGCCCGGACCTCAAGTTCACGCCCTACCAGCCCCGCCTGCCCGAGCGTGTGCGCGACCATGACGGCGACATCTTCGCCGCCGTGCGCGCCAAGGACATGCTGCTGCATCACCCCTACGAGAGCTTCGAGATCGTGGTGCAGTTCCTGCGCCAGGCCGCGCGCGATCCCAACGTGATCGCGATCAAGCAGACGCTCTATCGCACCTCCAAGGACAGCCCGATCGTCTCGGCGCTGTGCGAGGCGGCGGAGGACGGCAAGTCGGTCACCGCGCTGGTCGAGCTCAAGGCCCGCTTCGACGAGGCGGCCAACATCCGCCAGGCCCGCCAGCTGGAGCGCGCCGGCGCCCAGGTCGTGTTCGGCTTCGTCGACCTCAAGACCCATGCCAAGATCTCGACGGTCGTGCGCCGCGAGGGTGAGCAGCTGGTCACCTACACGCATTTCGGGACGGGCAACTACCACCCCAACACGGCCAAGATCTACACGGACCTCTCGCTCTTCACCTGCTCGGCGCCGCATGGGCGCGATGCGGCGAAGATCTTCAACTACACGACCGGCTACGCCCAGCCCTCGGGGCTGGAGAAGGTGCAGTGCGCGCCGCTCAGCCTGAAGCCCACGCTGCTGCGCAAGATCGCCGAGGAGGCCGAGCACGCCCGCGCCGGGCGCCCGGCGCAGATCTGGGCCAAGATGAACTCGGTGATCGAGGAGGACGTGATCGACGCGCTCTACGCCGCCTCCCAGGCCGGCGTGAAGATCGAGCTGGTGATCCGCGGCATCTGCGGCCTGCGCCCGGGCGTGAAGGGGCTGTCGGAGAACATCCGCGTCAAGTCGATCGTCGGCCGGTTCCTCGAGCACAGCCGCATCTGCTGCTTCGGCAACGGCCACGGGCTGCCGAGCGAGGAGGCGACGCTCTACATCTCCTCGGCCGACTGGATGGGGCGCAATCTCAACCGCCGCGTCGAGACGCTGGTCGAGATCGACAATCCGACCGTGCGCGGCCAGATCCTCGAGCAGGTCATGGCCGCCAACCTGCGTGACGAGGCGCAGTCCTGGGTGCTGATGCCCGACGGTGCCTTCATCCGCGCGAGCGGGGCCGAGGGCGAGACGCTGTTCAACTGCCACGAGTTCTTCATGCGCCACCCTTCGCTTTCGGGCCGCGGGCGCAGCGGCACCGCCGATGCGCCGCGGCTGGCGCGCGAGCTGGCCGTCGCCGCCGAGGATGACGGGGCGAGCGCCGAAGCCGGCGGATCCGCCGCGTGAGAGAGAGCCCCCGTCGCGGCCCCGGTCGCGTGCTCGGGCGTCGGCCCGCTGTCGCGGCGGAAGGGGCAGGGGGCGTGGCGACGCGCGCGCGGGCGCCGCGTCCGGGCGAGGAGGCGCCCGCGCTCGCCGGCCTCGACCGCCGCTCCTTCGCCGCGCCGGGCAGCCGGGAGGGACGGATCGGCGTGGTCGATGCCGGTTCGAACAGCGTGCGCCTGGTCGTGTTCGAGGGCGGCAGCCGCAGCCCCGGCGTCGTCTTCAACGAGAAGGCACTCTGCGGCCTCGGCGCCGAGCTCTCCGACACCGGCCGGCTGAGCCCCGGGGGTGCCGTGCGCGCGATGGCCGCGCTCCGCCGCTTCGGCGCGGTGGCCGAGCATCTGGGCGTCGCCACGCTGGCCGGTGTCGCGACCGCCGCGATCCGCGATGCCGAGGACGGCCCCGCCTTCCGCGATGCGGTCGAGGCCGAGACGGGCATCCGCCTCACGGTGGCGAGCGGCGATGACGAGGCGCGGCTGGCGGCGCAGGGCGTGCTGTTCGGCGACCCTTCGGCGCATGGGGTGGTGGCCGACCTGGGCGGCGCGTCGCTCGAGCTCGGCCGGCTGGACCGGGGCCGGGTCGCCGGGGGGATCAGCCTGCCGCTGGGCCCGCTCCGCCTGGCCCGCGTGACGGATGTCGACGCCCATGTGGCGGGCCATCTCGCCCGTGCGCCCGGCCGCTATGCCCGCGCGGCACGGCGGCTCTACCTGGTCGGGGGCGCCTGGCGCGCGCTGGCGCGGGCCGATATCGAGCGGCGCGGCTATCCGCTGAAGGTCCTGCACGAATACGCGCTCGATGCTGTCGGGGCCCGCGCGCTCGCCACCTGGGCCGCGCGCCAGCAGCCTGCCGACCTTGCCGCCATGGATGGCGTGTCCGAGAACCGCGCGCCCGGCATCCCGCTGACGGCGCGGCTGCTTTCGGGGCTGCTGCGCGCGCTGGGGCCGGACGAGGTCGTGATCTCGGCCTTCGGGCTGCGCGAGGGCGTCTGTCTCGAGGCGATGCCGCCCGCCCGCGCGGCCGAGGACCCGCTGATGGCGGCGGTCACGGCGATCGAGGCCGAGGG
>JBCBPG010000037.1:0-13285 GCA_039820865.1 Pseudomonadota bacterium | reverse complement strand
GTCGGGGCGGGCGGCCGGGCGCGCGCGCGGGGCTCTTCGCCGGATCGGTCACGACCGCCTTCGGCACATGGCGCGCACTGTCGCGCGGATCGGGCCGCATCTCGGCGGGCGGCAGGGGGGCGACCGGCGCGCCGGCCCCCCGGCGCCGGGGCGGCGGCTGCACGGGATAGAGCGCGGCGTGCTCCTTCACCTCGCCGGTCAGGAGGCGGGCATAGGGGTCGACCAGCAGCTTGGCCGGGTTGAAGAGATGCCCCGCCTCCGGCGCCCAGCGGCCGTGCGCGCGCAGGCCATAGCGCTGGCCGGCCCTGAGGCCGGGGACATGGCCGTGCCAGATCGGCCCCGTGCGCTCGGGCAGGGCCAGGCGCGCCTGCTCGCGCCCGCGCCCGTCGAAGAGGCAGAGCTCGACCGCCTCGGCATGGGCCGAGAACACGGCGACATTGGCGCCCCCCTCGACCAGGTGCAGGCCGAGGCGCGCCGGGCTGCCGGGCCCGAGATCGCCGGCGGACAGTCTGGTCGGGTCGAACGGCATCCGGCCTCCAGGCAGCGGCCGCGCTGGCCCATCCCGCGACGCATCATGGCGTGATGGCCGCAGGGCCCATGTCGGTCAACCACGCATGTGCCGCACGACGGACAGCGCGCCCACCGCGCAAGGGGGCGCCCGACCGGTGCGTCGCGGGCGGGCGGGTGGGGCGCGCACCGGTCGGGCGGCCGGCGCAGCGTTGGGCGAGGGCGCCCGGATCCCGGCACCACCGCCCGGGGCGGCCGGCGCGCGACCGGCGCCCGCCCCGCCCACCCACCCGCGCGCGCCGGTCGCGCGCCGTCCAGCGTTGCCTGCCTCCTCCGCGAACGGGAGGAAGCGTCCGCGGGGTGACCCATGGCGGTGCGCGCTGCCGGCGGGCCTTGACGCGCGCCGCCTGCCACCGCACCACGCCGGCCAGCGAGGGGCTGGCGGGGCGGGTGCGCGGGCCGGCCGCCGGCCCGGGGTGGTACCAGCCGCGCGGGAGACGGTGATGAGCTTCGATCGCAGCGTGAAGATCGCCCCCTCGATCCTGTCGGCCGATTTCGCCGATTTCGGCGCCGAGTGCCGGGCGATCGAGGCCGCGGGCGCCGACTGGGTGCATGTCGACGTCATGGACGGCCATTTCGTCCCCAACCTCACCTTCGGCCCGCCGATGGTGAAGGCGCTGCGGCGCCACGTGGCGACCGTCCTCGACGTCCACCTGATGATCGCGCCGGTCGATCCCTATATCGACGCCTTCGCCGAGGCGGGGGCCGACGTGATCACCGCCCATGTCGAGGCGGGGCCACACCTGCATCGCACGCTCCAGGCGATCCGGGCGGCGGGGGCGCGGCCGGGCGTGGCGCTCAACCCCGCGACGCCGGCCGAGGCGGTGGCCCCTGTCCTCGACCTCGTCGATCTCGTCTGCGTCATGACGGTGAACCCCGGCTTCGGCGGCCAGCGCTTCATCTCGACCATGATCCCCAAGATCGAGCGCCTGCGCGCCATGATCGGCGACCGGCCGATCCATATCGAGATCGACGGCGGCGTGACGGTCGAGACGGCGCCCGGCGTGGCGGCCGCGGGCGCCGACGTGCTGGTCGCGGGCTCGGCCGTCTTCAAGGGCGGCAGCGTGGCCGACCCCGCGCCCTATGCCGCGAACATCGCCGCGATCCGCGCCGCCGCGACCGGCGCAGGCGTCGCCGCGGCGCAGTGAACGGGGCGGTCAATGGGGCGCGCGCCCTGCCGCCGCTGCCGCCCTCGGGCCTGGTCTTCGACCTCGACGGCACGCTGATCGACAGCGTGCCCGACCTCCACGCCGCCGTGGTCGCCATGCTGGCGGGGCTCGGCCGGGCGCCTCTCGACCGCGCCACGGTCCAGTCCTTCATCGGCAACGGGGTCGCGCGGCTGGTGGCGCGGGCGCTGGCGGCCACGGGCGGGGCCGATGCCGCGCTCGAGGCCGAGGGGCTGGCCGCCTTCCGCGCGGCCTATGACGCCGCCCCCGCGGACCGCACCCGCCCCTATCCGGGCGTCGAGGCGCTGCTGGCGCGGGCCTGTGCGGCAGGCGTGCCGCTGGCCGTCTGCACCAACAAGCCCGAGGCGCCGGCGCGCGTGATCCTCGACCGGCTCGGCCTTGCGCCCCGCTTCGCCGCGGTGATCGGCGGCGACACGCTGGCGGTCCTGAAACCCGATCCGCGCCCGCTGGAGGCCGCGCTGGCGGCCATCGGCGCGGCCCCGGGCAGAGCGGTCTATGTCGGTGACAGCGAGACCGACGAGGCGACCGCCCATGCCGCCGGCGTGGCCTTCGCCCTGTTCACCGGCGGCTACCGCAAGAAGCCCGTCGAGGCCTTCGCCGCCGCCTGTGCCTTCGACCGCTTCGACGCGCTCGCCCTCCGGCTCGGCCTCGCGCCCTAGAGCGGTTGCCGACCCGACGTGAACGCCGGGCTCTCGCCCCCACCCGCGTCATCGTTGCCACGTTCGCGTTACCGTTCGGCGAACGCTGATGGAGGCGCGGACGCAACGGGATGTTCATCCGCGTCGGCCTAACCTGACGTGGGCGGGCAGGGCACTGCCGGGCGCCCGTGCTCACGTGCGGTTGGCATGCGCCCTAGCCGTTCGGGTCGGTCACCGTGACGTTGAAGGCGATCGAGATCCGCGTCTCGCGCCCGAAATACGGGTGCACCTGGTGCTGCAGCCAGCTGGGGAACACGATCATCGTGCCGGCATCGGGGTTCATCATCACGCGCTGCTGCATCGTGTTGTCCACCGCGTAGGTGGCCGAGGCGCCGGGGCGGGGGTCGATGAACTCGATCTTGCCGCTGTAGCCCGGGTTCGGCGCGTCGTCCGCCGGGGGCGGGTTGCCGGTGACGTAGTAGACGCCCGACCAGGTCGAGTTCGGGTGCACGTGGATCGAGTTGTACTGCCCCGTCCGCAGCACGTTGGCCCAGCCCACGACGCTGTAGCGGTGCTGGCCGGGCTTCATCACCGCGCCCGTCAGCGCCAGGATCATCGAGCGCACGCGCGCCCGCAGCCGCTCCAGCGCCGGATCGGGCAGGTTGAAGAAGTCGTTCGACGAATGCCAGCCGCCGACGTTCGAGCGCCCGAGGCTCGGCGAGCGCTTCTCCTCGGCGAAGACCACGTCGGCCAGCGCCCGGTTCAGCCCCTCGCTGTCGGGCCAGCTGTAGGCCGCCAGCGGGGTGGGAAAGATCGTCTGCACGCACTGCTCGATCGGCCGCGTGATCTCGTCGCTGCCGGCCTGGCGCGCGGCGTCCTGGCTGCCCGGCGCCCCGGCGGTCTGATCGGTCATCTCGGCCCTCCGCTGCTCGCGGCCCCGGCGCTAGCACGCGGTGTCCGCGCTGTCATGGCACCCGTCGGCGCGACGGTCGGCGGAGCGCGGGCGGGCCCCGGGCGGGTCCCGTTTCGGGACAGCGGCGTCGGCGTATCCTTCCGGGACAGAACGGCTATTGACGCTCCGGCACGTCCGGGGCGCGGGCCGTCGCATGAATGTCGTGAAAGTTTCACCACATGTCGATGCGCCGGCACGCTAAGCGGATCGCCAACGCTGCGTGCGGCATCACGCGGCGACTTTCCTGTTTCTGTAATGGCCAAGAATAGCGGGTCCGGCACTCTGATCTGGCGGCCCCATATCGTTCTCTGTTATACTATAACGTCCATAATGCCCCTCCAACTGCGACGTAATCGCCGCTCTCGAGCCGAGTCTTAGTGTTGTGCTTTCGAGATTTTGCCCAAGCGGCTGAGGGAAAAGGCGATTCCATCCTTTTCACGCGTCGGAGTTTTACAAAACTGTCATGAACAGTTCAATTTACTCAGTTGGTTCTTGGTTATTTCCTCTCGGCACTGCCGGCTGGCCGGCCGGCTCAATCTGGAACGCGTCCAGTATAACCACCTCGGGGAACACTGATGATCTTCAGCACCGTTCGTGCCAGCAAGGTTGCTCTCGTAAGCAGCGTGAGCGCGCTGGCTCTCTCGGGCCAGCTGGCCCATGGCCAGACCGCGGCCTCGCTCACCGAAATCGCCGACCTGCAGTCGGGCGGGCAGTACCTTTCGGGCGACAAGCACAACCACACCACCTGCACCGACGGCGCGATGAGCGTGCAGACCGTCGTCAACGAGTCGCTGGTCACCTACGACCTCGACTGGTTCGCCCAGACGGGCCACGGCGGCGAGGGCACCCGCGACTGCCGCTTCGACGACCCCGAGTACGATGCCGATGACGGCCTCGGCAACAACACCTTCTCGGGCAAGTCCTGGCAGGAGACGATCGCGCAGGAAGACTTCGGCGGTGACGAGGACTTCTCGGGCGACCAGCGCCAGATGATGCGCTGGCAGAACCTGATCGAGTTCGCCTACCCGCTGCAGCGCCAGATGGGCGAGATCAACGACGAGCCCGCGTGGCTCGGCCTCGAGCACAACGCCCCGGGCCACGAGCACGTCTCGATGTCGATCCTCGAGCGCCAGCTGCGCGCCCGCGGCACCGGCTACAACATGGGCCAGTTCGAGTACCTGTTCGACCGCTCGGACGAGGACACCTCGGGCGGTGACGCCTTCCGCTTCGAGGCCGCCTCGAACAACGGCACCACCCGCGTCGACGACGACGGCGAGGCCGGTGAGGTTGGCCACGAGAACTCGCGCCGCGCCGTGACCTGGCTGCGCGAGAACTTCGGCGACAGCGCCTACTACGTCCCGGCCCACGTCGAGCGCCAGGGCGGCTTCGTCTCGGACAGCACCCGCGGCTGGAACATCGAGCACTTCCGCAACCTGCACAGCGACGGCCTGCTGAGCGACGACATCGAGGGCGAGTCGATCGTCTTCGGCGCCGAGATGCTCGCCGGTCACCAGTTCGCCAACGGCGGCCGCGGCACCTACGAGATGGACCGCCCGACCGCCGGCTTCGGCACCTACGGCGGCGCCGGTTCCTACTCGGGCGCCGAGGTTTCGGAGGCCGGCTTCGACTTCGACGGCAACCCGATCACCAACGCCACGCTCACCGAGCTGCGCGAAGAGTTCAACGCGCTCTTCGAGGACCAGTTCACCGAGCCGTCGGGCTCGGATGCCTTCGACCAGCTCGACGCCTGCGAGGACTGCCCCGACCCCGCCCCCGAGGGCATCGGCACGTCGGTCCAGGAGCGCTTCGTGCTTGGCCGCCCCGGCATCAACACGATGTGGGACGCGATGCTGCAGGAGGGCCGCCGGTTCTTCAACTTCGGCTCGTCGGACTGGCACAACCGCGGCCAGTTCGGTCCCTGGGAGCCGCAGTCGACGCTCGACCCGTGGCCGGGCGAGTACAACAAGATCTACTCGTACATCTCGGGCTCGAACACCGGCTTCAGCCAGGGCGTGGCCGAGGCGATCGTCGACGGCATGCGGACCGGTAACACCTACTCGGTGATGGGCGACGTCATCGAGGACTTCTACTGGACCATCTGCCAGGGCGACAACTGCGCCACGCTGGGCGAGACGCTGACGGTCGACCCGGCCGGTCCCGAGCTCGAGTACTCGATCGTGCTGACCGACCCGGCGGGCACCAACTTCTCGCCCTACAGCTTCGACAACATGTCGCTGGCGCAGAGCGGCGTCAGCATCCCGACCAACGAGCCGGTGCTGAGCCATGTCGACGTGCTGGCCGGCGTGATCTCGGGCGAAGTCCTCCCGGAAGATGAGGCCTACACCAGCCCGACGCCCGCCAGCGACGTGATCCGCGCCGGCCGCATCTGGAACCCGGACGGCCCGAACGGCGCCCAGGACGTCAACTTCACCGTTGACGGCGAGACGCTGACCGTGTCGCTCAGCTTCCCGCTGACGATCCAGCAGATCACCGAGGCCGGCGGCAAGGTCTACGCCCGCGCCCGTGGCACCAACATGCCGCCGGCCACCGCGAACGAGACCGACGAGAACGGCGATCCGCTTCTCGACGATTTCGCCCTGCTGGTGCCCTGCACCGCCGAGGGGTCGGACAGCCCGGCCGCCGAGGATCTGGTCCAGACGCCGACCAACTCGGCGATCTTCTCGGCCTCGGTCTTCCCGGATGCCTTCGACGGCTCGGTCTGCCCGGACCACCTGCCGGTCGACGCCGACGGCGTGAAGCGCCTCGACGCCGATGTCGAGGCCTGGACGGATCTCTGGTTCTACACCAGCCCGATCTTCGTCGAGGTCAGCGGCAGCTGATCAGGCGTCCCAGGCGTCGCGCCCCGGCAGACTGCCCGGGCGCGGCGTCCAGGACCGGACTGAAACGGAGGCGGGGACCTAAAGGGTCTCCGCCTTCTGCCGATACGACGGGACGGTCACGCCGCCGTGAGCGCAGGGCCCGGGCAGCCGTCCGCGCCGCGCCACGCCACCGGGACCGCCCGACGCGCCGACCCGCGATACCCCTACGGAGACACCCCGCGATGTTCCGCCGCCTCTGCGCCATCACCGTCCTTGCCGCCCTCGCCCTCGTCGGCGCCGCGCTGCCGCAGGACGAGGCCGCCGCCACCAGCGGCAGCGCCACGATCACGAAGGTTCAGTTCCGCGACCTGTTCAACGCCAAGGGCAAGCCGAGCGACCTCGCCGTCGCACTGAACGGCCAGCTCATCTACATCGAGGGCTTCCAGGCGCCGCCGCCGACGCGCAAGAGCCCGTTCCTGGTCTTCGTCGGCGCCAAGACCACCAAATGCCCCTACTGCAACTCGCTCGATGACGAGGAGCACCTGCCCTACATGCTGGTCTACCCGCACGAGGGGCACGACCAGATCACCTCGCGCGCCCGCCTGCGCGCCGTCGGCGTGCTGGAAGCGAGCCACGAGGACGAGGCCTTCTTCGGCATCCACAACGACGTGCGCCTGCTGAACGCCACGGTGGCGAGCGCGCTGCAGCAGGTCCGCCGCCGCGCCCCGATCGCGGGCGAGGTCGTGCTGCCGACCGTGGAGCGGGTGATCCCCGGGATCCCCGAGGCCAGCGCCGCCGACCGCGTCGCGGATCCCTCGGCGCATATCCCGATCGACGGCGACTGAGCCGGAGAGCCGGGACGCGCCCAAGACGACCGGCCGGGGCAGCGCCGAGGGCGCCCACGGCACGGACGCCCACGGCACGGATGCCCAGGCAGAGACGCCCAGGCAGGGACGCCCGCGGCACCGGCCGGCCTCCCCGCGGTCGCGGGGGCCCTGTCGCCACGCCCTTGCGGCCGTGTCCCGCCCGCCCGAGACTGCGCCCGCCCGCCGGCCGCGACGAGGACCCCTCATGGACCAGGTAATCGGCATCTTCCCGACGCCGCTGATGCTCGCCAAGGGCGCGATCCCGCCCGATCTCGTCGCCGCTCTCGTCCGTCAGTTCGACGAGACCGACAAGGGCCCGAACGTGCGCACCACGCTGCTCAGCCATACGCCCATGACCAACCCGCGGGCGCACGAGAACTACATGGCGGTCCTGCGCCACACGCTGCCGCGGCTGTCCGACTACGGCGAGGCGCTGATGGGCGAAAAGCTCGACTGGGGCGTCAAGGAGATCTGGATCAACCGCATGGAGCCGGGCGGTGCGCAGAAGATGCACAACCACGCCAACAGCTTCATCTCGGGCATCATCTACCTGACCGAGACCCACCCCGCCTCGGCCACCGTCTTCCACCGCAACTCCGGCACCAACACCTTCCAGATGGTGAACGAGAACAAGCGCTGCCGGATCAGCGCCTATAACAGCCCGATCTTCCGCCTGCCCGAGGTCGGCCCCGGCGACATGGTGCTGTTCCCCAGCTACATGCTGCACGAGGTGCCGCCCAACCAGGGCGAGCCCCGCATGACCGCCGCGTTCAACGCGCTGCCCGACCGGCTCGACAGCTGGGGCTACGTGGTGAAGTTCCGCTGATGCCGCCGCCCGCCCCCGACGACCGCCGCGCCCGCGCCCTCCCACGACATGATGGCTCGGCAACGATGATTTTTCGGCGAACGCTGTGGGGCGTGCCCGCGCAACCTGTCCTGTCGGTGGTAGCGGTTCCTTCGGCGAATCGCGCCTATCCTGACGCGGGAGGGGGCGCGCGCCCGGCCGCGTCGACCGGCCGGCGCACCGCCGCGGCGGGGCGCGCGGCGGTTCCGTGCCGGGCGGGCCCGGCGGTCGGGCCATGAGCGGTGACCCGCAGCATCCCCGACCGCAGGCAGGTCTGCGCAGCCTCGGGGGGCCAGCCGCCGGCGGCCAGGGGGCGTCCATGCGCGCCGCCTGGCCCGTGCCCGCGCTCCTCGTGCTCTCGGGCTTCGCGGGGCTCGGCTACCAGGTGGTGTGGACGCGGATGCTCTCGATCGGCCTCGGCCACGAGGTCTTTGCCGTGCTCGCCGTCGTCGCCGCCTTCTTCGCCGGTCTCGCCCTCGGCGCGGCGCTGCTCGACCGCCCGATCGCCCGCAGCCGCACCCCCGGCCGGTGGTACGCCGCCCTCGAGATCGCGATCGGTGCCTGGACGCTGGCGCTCGTCTGGCTGATCCCCGAGGCCAACCGCCTGCTCGCCGCGCTGATCGGTCCCGACCCGTCCGAGGCCTGGCGCTGGACGGTCGCCTTCGCCGGCCCTGCGCTGCTGCTCATGCCCGCCACGCTCGCCATGGGGGCGACGCTGCCCGCGGCCGAGCGGCTGCAGGTGCGCCGCCTCGGCGGCGGGCGGCGGCTCGGCGGGCTCTACGCCGCCAATGCCGCGGGCGCGATGCTGGGGGCGACGCTGACGGCCGGGCTGCTCGGCCCCGCGCTCGGCGCTACCGCCACGCTGCTGGTCTTCGCCGCCGCCAACCTCGCCGCCGCGGCCCTCGCCCTCGCGGGCCCGGCCAGGGGAGAGGCCGACATGCCCGCGCCACCGGATACCGCGGCGCTTGGCCCCGACGACGCCGGCAACCGCCGCATCGCGGCCCTCGGCCTGCTCGCGCTGACCGGCCTTCTCGGCATCGGCTACGAGGTGGCGGTGATCCGGGCGCTCGCGCAGGTGGTCGAGAACACGGTCTACTCCTTCGCCGCCGCGCTCGCGGTCTACCTCCTCGGCACGACGCTGGGCGCGGCTGCCTACCAGCGCCTCTACGCCGCCCGCCGGGGCCCGGGCTGGGACACGCCCGTGCTGGGCGCCCTGGCGGGCCTGGTGGCGCTCGCCTGCAGCCTCGGCCTCCTGGTCGCGCTCCTCATGCCGGGGCCCTATGCCGCGCTGGCGGGCAGGCTCGACTGGACGCTCTGGGCCGAGATCGCCGCGGCGCTGGCGGTGCTGCTGCCGGCGGCCGGCGCCATGGGGGCGATGTTCTCGCACCTGGCCGAGACGGCGCGCGGGCGCGAGGGCGGTCTCGGGGCGGCCTTCGCGGCCAACACGCTGGGCGCCGCCGCCGCCCCCCTCACCGTCGGCGTCCTCGCGATCCCGGCGCTTGGCGTGGCCGGCACGCTCGGCCTGATCGCTGCCGCCTATGCCGCGGTCGCCCTCGCGCCCCTCGCCGCCGTCCGGCGCGGGGCCCCGGGGGCCGGGCTCGGCCGGTGCGCGCTGGCGGTGCCGCTCGGCCTCGCCGCGCTCGCCACCGTCGCGCTCGGCCTCGCCGGGCCCTTCGACCGACAGTTCACCGCGTTCCTCCAGGGCGCGCGCCTCGTGGCCCAGGTCGAGGGCGTCGCCGCGACCGTCAGCGTGACCGAGGACGGGCGCGGCGACCGCATCCTCACCGTCAACGGCTCGCTGGTGATGGGCGGGACCGCGACCTACAAGCTCGACCGCATCCAGGGCCACGCGGCGCTGCTGCAGCACCCGGACCCGCGGCGGGCGCTCTTCCTCGGCATCGGGACCGGGGCGACGGTGGCGGCGGCGACGGCGCATGAGCGGCTGCGGATCGAGGCGGTCGACCTCCTGCCCGAGGTCGTCGAGGTCCTGCCCGAGTTCGCGCCCGTCTGGGCGGATCTGCGCGGCGCGGCCAGCCGGCTGACGCTGCATGTCGCCGATGCGCGGCGCTACGTGGCGGCCGGCGGGGCCGAGGACGCGCGCTACGACGTGATCCTCGCCGACACCTACCATCCCGCCCGCGACGGCGCGGCGCTCCTCTACACCGTCGAGCACTACCGCGCGATCCGCGACCGCCTCGCGCCCGGCGGCGTCGCCGTCCAGTGGCTGCCGCTCCACCAGCTCGATCTCGAGACGCTGCGCGCGATTGCCGCCAGCTTCCTCGCCGTCTTCCCCGAGGCGCGGCTCTCGATGGGCAACTACAACCTTGCCACCCCGCTGCTGGCGCTGAGCGCCACGGCCGAGGGCGGGCCGCCCCGACTGGAGCAGGTGGCCGGCCGGCCGATGGGGGGCGACCTGCGCCGCCGGCTGGTGGCGCTCGACTACGCCACGCCCTTCGCGCTCTTCGGTGGCCACATCGCGGGGCCCGAGGCGCTGGCAGCGTTTGCCGCGGGCGCGCCCCTCAACACCGACGACCACCCGCATGTCCTCTACGGCGCGCCGCGCACGGTCTACGCCCCCCTCGCCCCCGCGATCGAGCGGCTGATCGCGCTGGTGGACCGCTTCGAGCCCGTCGCGGCCGAGGCCGTCGGTCTCGACGGGATCGAGGGCGGCGCCGTCTTCGCCGAACGGCTCGAGCGCTACTGGGAGGCCCGCGACGCGTTCCTGCGCCTCGGCGCCGAGGTCCGGCCCGGGCCGGGACAGCCCCTCGATGTCGGCCGCCTCGCCCCCGGCCTGCTCGCGGTGCTGGAGATCAGCCCCGACTTCGCCCCCGCCTACGAGCCGCTCCTGCAGATCGCCCGCGCGCTCGCCACCCGCAACCGCGACGCGGCGCTGGCGCTGCTGCAGACCCTCGCCCGAACGGTCCCCCGTCGCGTCGAGGCGCAGGAGCTCTGGCTGGAACTCAAGGGCTGAGCGGCCGGGTGCGCGCCCTCCCCGGGCGCCTGCCCACCCGCGTCAGTCTAGCCGCCAACCGCTGAACCGGAGGCTAAGTCCCTCCCGATCGTTGCGTATTCGGTCGCTGCTGCGTTCGGGGAAAAGTCATGCCTCCAGCCCTAGACTGACGTGGGTGGGCAGGGGCCCGCGCTGGTGGGCAGGGGCCCGCGCTGGCGGGCAGCGGGCTGCGCTGGCGGGCAGGGGAGGCGGCCGTTGCGTGCCCGTCTCGGGGCGGTCCTCAGGTCGCCAGCGCGGCACCGAAGGAGACGAGGCCGATGGCGGCCAGCCAGCTGCCGGCGACGCGGCCCGCCAGGCGCTTCCACGGCCAGGCGGGCAGGACCGCCGTCAGGGCGGCCACCGCAAGGGTGCCGATCACGGTGCCGGCTGCCACCACGCCGGCGGTGTAGAGCCAGACGGGCACCTCGCTGCCCTGTGCGGCCAGCCCGTTGTCGATCCCCATGGCGAGGCCGAAGAGCCCCGCCAGCGCGCCCAGCACCACCGCCGGCAGCGGGCGCGACAGGATCGCCAGCGCGCCGGCGATCGCGATCCCCGCGGCCGAGAGGGGCCAGAGCCAGGGCGCCAGCGCGGCCGCCGCGTCCCAGCTCGTGCCCGCCAGTGCACCCAGCATGAGGCCGAGGGGCAGGGTGGCCAGCATCCAGCGTGCGTTCTCGCGCGCCTGGCCGGCCGCGATCACCGCCAGCCCCGCCATCAGCGCCAGCCCCGCCGGCACGGTCGCCACATGCATCGCACCCGCGTAGAACCCGCCGAACTCGATGCCGACCAGGTGGGCCGAGGCAGGTCCGGCCGCCAGCACCGCCGGCAGCGCGACGAGAACCGGGCCCACAACGGGGCCGACAACCCTCACGCCAGCGACCCGACCAGGAAGAACGCGCCGCCGGCCGCGATCAGCGCGCCCACGCCGCGCACGACCTTGGGACCGAGGTCCTGCCAGCCCTGCAGCATCCCGATGCCGATGCCCGCCAGGTGCAACAGGCCGGTCATGATCACGAAGCCGATGCCATAGGCCAGCGGATCGGCCGCAGCGGGCAGCTCGGTGCCATGGGCATGGCCGTGGAACAGCGCGAAGATCGCCACGATCGCGGCCGCCCCCCAGACCGGCGCGCGCCAGGCCGCGGCCACGACCAGGCCCAGCACCAGCGCCGAGCCCGCGATGCCGATCTCGACGCCCGGCAGCGGCAGGCCGGCCGCGCCGGCGACGCCGCCCACCGCCATCATCAGCGGGAAGGCCACCGGCAGCACCACGATCATCGGCATGCCCAGCTGCGCACCCCAGAGACCCACGGCGATCATCGCGATCAGGTGGTCGGGGCCCAGCACCGGGTGGGCGAGACCGCTGGCGAAACCGCCCGCCACGCCCTCGGCGCTGTGGGCTGCGGCGGGACCGGCGGCCAGCAGAGCGGCCAGCATGGCGAAGGCGAAAAGGACAGGACGGGTCATCTCATGCTCCGAACAGGACAGCGGTGCGGTCGAGGAACCAGAAGGCGGCGACGCCCCCGATGGCATAGGCCGGCGCCACGCGCGACCAGTCGGGGAAGTGCACCCGCATCTCGCGCCAGGCCCAGGCCATGGCGAGGACGATCAGGACAAAGGCGATCTGCCCGATCTCGACGCCCAGGTTGAAGGCGATCAGCGCCACCGGGATCGCGCCTTCGGGCAGGCCCAGCGCCACCAGCGCATTGGCAAAGCCGAAGCCGTGCAGGAGGCCGAAGAAGAACGCCACCGCCCAGGGGTAGCGCAGCGTCCAGGTCTCGCGCCCCGCGCGCTTGTACAGCACCTCGGCACCCACATAGACGATCGAAAGCGCGATCATCACGTTGACGAAGAGCTCCGGCACGCCGACCCAGCCGAAGGTCACGGCACCGAGGGTGATCGAATGCGCCACCGTGAAGGCCGTGACGGTCTTCAGCAGCATCCACCGCCCCGTGGCGATCCAGATCAGACCCAGCACGAACAGCAGGTGATCGATGCCGAGCAGGATGTGCTCGATCCCGATCTGGGTATAGGCGATCGCGATCTCGGCCATGCCGGCCCAGCTCGTCGGGTCGAAATCGGCGCGCACCTCGGCGGTCGGCTCGGCGGGCGTCAGCGTGATGACCCGCGTGTTGCCCTCGACATCGCGCAGCTTGAACATCGCCGCCGACTGGCCCGCGCCGATCCCCTCGAAGCCGAGCGTGCCGACCAGCCCCTCGGGCCCGCAGTCGAGGTCGGGCTCGTCATAGGTGCACTGGGCCGGGAAGACCGGCTCGAGCCCCGCGCCGAGCTCGGTATTGGGCTTCATCTGCCACGAGACGCGGTAGGCGCCCGAGGGCGTCTCGCTCACCAGCAGCACCGCAAGCTCGGTCACATGCGCCCGCGCCGGCAGCGCCGCGAGCAGCGGCGCCAGCAGGAGCGCCAGCACC